>JALEHU010000003.1 GCA_022770365.1 Blautia sp.
TAGTCCATCAAGAGATTCGTCACAAAGACGACATCTATGTATACTTCATAATACATAAAAACCCCCTATGACCTGTCAATCCTTCACTTTGGTAAGTGAGCTCATTATACGGTCACAGGGGGTGCGGATTTTGTCAAAACATGGGATCAGATTCCCAGAATTTCTCGTGATGTTTCGACATCTCCATATGAAATTGTGCCTGATAATTCCATTCGGAATCACATGCAGGAAAAGCAGATCAGCCGGATTTCGCGGATCAGATCATTTATTTTTATCATGAAGAGCAGCCATCATCATGCGCAGTTCCCTAATCGGGAACTGTCCCGGAGCAGATGCAGCTCCCACAGTTGCAAAGGTCACTGAGGACCCGAAGTTTTCTCCGGCAATCCGGCTGATAGATCCAAGACTTCCCATGGACATGGAAATCACCGGCTTTTCAGTAAACTCTGATTTCATCTGGCTGGTCACCTGCATAATGGCAGCCACATCATCAAATTCATCCGGCATTACAGCCATTTTCAAAATATCAGCACCTGCTGCATCGATATCCTGAAACCTCTTCAGAAGAGTTTCTCTGTCATCTGTTTTTTCAAAGTCGTGACTTGATCCGATGACTTTTGCACCTGTAAAGTGAATTTCACAGATCAGGTCTTTTTTCCTGCCTTCATCTCCAAAAATCTCTACATCAATCAGATCTGCCTCTCCGGATTTTGCGGCAGCAATATTCAGCCTTGCATATTCTTCTGCAGAAATCTCACAGTTTCCGCCTTCTGCTTTGGTCCGGATCGTGAACAGCAGAGGAATTTCTCCCAGAATACCGCTTAATTTCTCCAGTGTTTCCAGCATGCTTTCGATATCTGATAGATGTTCGTAAAAGTCAGCACGCCATTCTACAAGGTCTGCACCTGCCTGCACGGCGGCTTCTGCTTCACGGCACAGATCTTCACAGGATACGGAAGTAAGGGGAACACAGACCTTTGGAAGTCCGCTTCCGAGAATTAAGTTCTTTATCTTGATGGGTTTTGTCATTATTGACATCTCCTTTCTGGTGAAATAAAATATATTTCATACAATACAGGACAATATGATACGGAGGTTATATATTTATGAATACGATTACCGGACATACAGGACTCACGGCGCTTCTGGGAAGCCCGGTTTCCCACAGCATCTCTCCTCTTATGCACAACGAAGCATTCCGCCGGCTTGGTCTGGATTATGTATATCTCTGTTTTGAAGTCACAGAAGATACCCTTCCTGAAGCTGTGGCAGGACTGAAAGCCTGCGGGATACGCGGCTTCAACCTGACCATGCCCAATAAAAATAAAATCGTGGAGCTTTTGGATGAACTTTCTCCGGCGGCTCAGATGATCGGAGCAGTCAACACAGTTGTCAATGACAACGGGAGATTAATCGGTTACAACACCGATGGAATCGGCTATATGCAGGCTGCCAGAGATGCCGGACATGATCTTGGCGGCAAAGTCATCACAGTTATGGGAGCCGGTGGAGCTGCCACTGCCATCTGTGCACAGGCCGCCCTTGACGGAGTGAAAAAAATCCACATATTCGCCCGTCCCACAAGCCGTTTCTGGGACAGGACACAGAAGCTTGCAGATACCATCAACTCCACCACTTCCTGTGAAGCCATACTCCACGATAATGACGATACTGCTGCTCTTTGCGCCGCAGCCGGGGAAAGTTATCTGCTTTTAAATGCCACTTCTGTAGGCATGGCTCCTAATGTGGATGCCTCCATCATCCGGGATACCTCCATTTTCCGTCCTGATCTGGTAGTTTCAGATGTGATCTACAATCCACAGGAAACCCTTCTTCTCCGTCAGGCAAAAGAGGCCGGATGCCGGACCTTCAATGGAATGTATATGCTCCTCTACCAGGGCGCTGAAGCATTCCGTCTCTGGACCGGACAGGATATGCCGGTGGCACTGATCAAAGAGAAGTTTTTCTCACAGAAATAGCTTGAGTAATTCTTCACTTCCTCAAAACTTTGTTTTCAAATTACATATAAGGCCGCCAGTTTACACCGGCGGCCATTTTCTTTTGAAAAGAAAGCCCGAATATAACTTTCTGATCATTTATCAGAATCAACCTGTGAGTTTTCTCTGTGTGAATTATTTTGCCTGTTCTTCCACTTCAATCTTGCGGATGCGTTTTGCCTTGATCTCATCTTTAATGAAATCAATAAAAACAGTCAGATCCTTCATACCCTCATCACCCAGATAACGGCTTCTTACGGATACCTTGTTTTCCTCTTCTTCTTTAGCACCCACGATCAGCATATACGGCACACGGGCAAGACGGGCTTCACGGATCTTGTAGCCCATTTTTTCGGAACGCTGGTCTACGGAGCAGCGGATATTGTTATCCTTCAGCGCAGCTTCCACTTTTGCAGCATAGTCGTGGAACTTCTCAGAAATCGGGATAATCCGAACCTGTTCCGGACACAGCCAGGTCGGGAACATTCCTGCGTATTTCTCAATAAGCCATGCAAGAGTTCTCTCATAGCATCCCATGGAAGTACGGTGAATGATATACGGACGTTTCTTAGTTCCGTCTTCATCAATGTAGTACATATCAAACTGTTCTGCAAGAAGAGCATCCCACTGAATGGTGATCATGGTATCTTCCTTGCCGTATACATTTTTGGCATTGATATCCACCTTCGGGCCGTAAAAAGCAGCTTCACCCACATCCTCAACAAACGGAATATTCAGTTCCTGAAGCATATTGCGGATATGTCCTTCTGTCTCTTCCCATACTTCCGGCTCACCGATATATTTCTCTCTGTTATCCGGATCCCATTTGGACAGATGATAGGTCACATCCTCTTCCACACCCAGAGTCTGCAGGCAGTACTGCGCAAGTGCGATACAATCCTTGAACTCTTTTACCATTTGGTCAGGTCTGACGATCAGGTGGCCTTCGGAAATCGTGAACTGGCGGACACGGGTCAGACCATGCATTTCACCGGAATCCTCATTACGGAACAAAGTGGAGGTTTCACCGTAGCGCAGAGGCAGATCGCGGTAGCTGTGCTGTTCTGCTTTGTATACATAATACTGGAACGGACAGGTCATCGGGCGAAGCGCATAGACTTCTTTATCTTTTTCCTCATCTCCAAGGACAAACATACCATCCTTGTAGTGATCCCAGTGTCCGGAAATCTTGTACAGATCACTCTTGGCCATCAGCGGTGTTTTGGTTCTGATGTATCCGCGTTTTGCTTCCTCATCCTCGATCCAGCGCTGAAGTTCCTGCATCATAATCACACCGTTCGGCATAATCAGAGGAAGACCCTGGCCAATAACATCTACGGTTGTGAAAAGCTTCATTTCACGTCCAAGCTTGTTGTGGTCGCGCTTCTTGGCTTCTTCCATCTGATCCAGATGTTCTTTCAGTTCATCCTTGGATGCATAGGCAGTTCCGTAAACACGGGTCAGCATCTGATTCTTTTCACTTCCTCTCCAGTATGCACCGGAAGAAGAAAGAAGTTTGAACGCTTTGACACCCTTGGTGCTCATCAGATGAGGGCCTGCACAAAGATCTGTCCAGTCTCCCTGAGAATAGAAGGAAATCTCTGCATCTTCCGGAAGATCTTCGATCAGTTCCACTTTGTATGGCTCATTTTTCTCCTTGAAGAATGCGATTGCCTCTTCTCTGGACCTGGTATAACGCTCGATTTTTGCACCTTTTTTGATGATTTTTTTCATCTCTTTTTCGATCTCATCCAGATCCTCACGGGAGAATGGCGGACACTGGAAATCATAATAAAATCCGGTGTCAATGGATGGTCCGATCGCAACTTTTGCGTCCGGATACAAATGCTGTACTGCTTCTGCAAGAACGTGGGAAGCGGTATGGCGAAGTGCTGCAAGACCTTTTTCGTCCTTAGCCGTAAGAATGTTCACTTCACAATCGCTGTCCACAACCGTACGGAGATCTACAACCTCTCCGTTTACCTCGCCTGCACATGCTGCACGGGCAAGTCCTTCACTGATATCATAAGCAATATCGATCACTGATTTTGCTTCCGAATATTCTTTTTGGGATCCATCTTTCAATGTGATAATCATGATTCTTTATCCTCCTTAAATATTAACATAAAAAATCCCTTACAATGCGTACTGCACTGTAAGGGACGAGTTATCTTATGCTCGCGGTTCCACCCTGCTTGCTGAATCTTTCATTCTGAACGTGTATGAAATAATTCAGCCACTCTTTTGATGATAACGGAATCACCGGACCGGATTGGGGCCACTCAGAGGTAGTCTTCAACTGTTTCCCGATAAGGCACTTCCAGCATCTGTGTCTCTCTCTGGAACGTTCCGCAGTTTACTCGTCTCGTCATCGTGTTCTTTGCTATGCACCCCATTATATATTCCCAAAACTGGTTTGTCAATGACAAGAATCAAAGAATTTCATGGAAAGACATGACAAAAAACACAGATTTTTATCAAAAACTTTTTGTTATGTTATTTATATGGTCAAATTTGCCCTTTTATTTTTTCTTTTACAAGTGCAAAAACTTCCCGCACTACATAGTGTACCTGCATCACCGGGTCGGAAGGTGCGGCGATTCCCTCTGCCTGCCGGTACCCCAGCTTCTGCGCCAGTTTTACCGCACGATAAACATGAAAATTATTGGAAAGCACACCTGTCCCGGCATCTGCGCATCCAGTCAGCCGGTTCGAAAATTCCAGGTTTTCTCTCGTATCCGTTGACCGTTCTTCCAGTATCAGACGTTCTTCGCTGATTCCGCAATCGACAAGATACTGTCTCATGCACTCTGCTTCTGTGATTTCCTCACCGGATCCCTGTCCGCCGGATAAAATCAGAATGGTATCTTGATTTTTCTGCGCATATTCCAATGCCTTCTGCAGACGTTTCTTCAATGCTCTGGATGGGACAGTGCCTTTTACCTGCGCACCCAGAATCACCACATAATCCAGATTTTCGCTTCCGCTCCATGTCATTCCACGAAAAATCTGTACACAGAGAAACAGAAATACCGCGCATCCCACTGCCAGCACCGTATATCCAGTATCACGCAGCCATACAGGGAAAAAACCGGGATGTGTTTTGCCATATGCCAGGCATCCTCCAGTGCCTCCAAGCATCACTGCCGCCAGTATCCAGATCCAGGCAAAATCCGCCGTAATTCCCGCATAAATCACCAGCACCAGATAATAACTCAGGCACAAAATACTCAATGTGATGCAAACTGCCTGCATCCGCATTCCTCCTTCATTGCTTTAGCTATATAATTCCGCTCCGCCGACGTACGATTCTGCCCGGAGGGCTTTTTTATATTACAGGAAAATGCGGAGCACTTTCCTGTAATATAAAAAAACGGACTGCCGCATATATCGACAGTCCACTGTGTCTGTGAGCAATTATCTGCCGCAGCAGAATTTGTATTTCTTTCCGCTTCCGCACGGGCATGGATCGTTACGGCCGATTTTCTTAGCCTTCACAACTGTACCGGATTTCTTCTGCTCAAGATAGAGTTCTTTCCGTTTCTCCTCGGAGAAAATCGCATCCCACTGCGGGAGTTCGTACAGCCAGTCAGCTCTTGCATCTACCATGTTCTTGTAAAGAAGCTCTTTGTCAAATCCGAGATTGACAACGGTGTCCTCATCCATGGTCTCAATCGGGTTCGGCACCTTCAGACTGTCATTGATGCCATCCAGGAAACCAACCATAGTCAGAACTTCCTGTCCGTATTTCTCAGCCAGTTCCTTCACAGTTCCGGTTACTACTTCATCCGGATTCGTAAGAAGCTGCTCATAAATTCCTTTTTCGATGTTAAAATAATTAGCCCAGAACTGCTGGAGTTTATTGCGGTCAGCCTGCTGATCGTATGCGATGGAACGCCACTGCTCTAAGATAGTTTTATCACTCATCTGTTTCTTCCTCTTTTCCAAAATTCGTTTCTGTCCGGTCAGTTCCTGCCGGAGTGTACCGGAAACACACCGTTTCCGACAGTTCTGCACCATTATAACACCTTTTCCGGCAAAAGACAAATCCTATTCTGAGAAATTTCTGATTATATTCCAATTCTGAGGAGTTTCTGATTATACTTTATGAAATTTCCAATTATTATTTTTTGAATAGTTGTATAAAAACTTTCCCGCCGGACATACTACTAATGTTCATTGGAACCCCCTTCAATCGAACAGTTACCGAAGATAAATGTAGAAATACTTATATCCTCCCCTTATAACCTCCGCGGATGTACAATGGTGTATGCCTGCGGAGGTTCTTGTTGCTCATTCCCCTTCGGCCTTGAGCAAATATTTCGGCCTGATTTATCTGAAAACGACTCAACAACTACTCCGTTACTCCAATCGCCTCGGCAACCAGTATAAGCCACGATAAATACCCATATGTTTCGGTGAGGATGCTTTTTCGATAGCACAGTTGTAAAAACGCAGGCGTAGCGGGCTACGCTGAGGCTTTTACAACTGTGCTATCGGGAAAGCAGACCGGCGAAACATATGGTTATTTATCGCGGCTTATACTGGTTCCAGGAAAATATGATTGGTATCATTACTGTCTTTATTTTCACTTAAACACTTCTTCAAAACTTCTCTGTTATTCTTCTCCGGAGTTCCCTGCATAGCCCTCTTCACACCTTCGACAATGTTATCTGCATAAGTGAAATCGCTCTTGCAGTTTCCATAGTTGAAAACCTGAATCTTTTTCTCTGCCACAAAATACATGAATTCCGCAAGTATTACCGGATTGCACACTTCTTATTGTAAACTGAAGAATGCATCTGCCATACCTTTTATAATATGATGGTGTTTATCCTGATAAAATTTTTTCATTTCTTGACAATTATTTCTCTATTGTTTACAATGAGCTTAATCATAGAATTGTTTATTCAATTTATTTTGTTGAGGGGAATTATTTTGAAGAAAATAATACGCATTATCATTACAGTGATATTATCTGTCCTGTTATGTGCCTGTTTATTTTATAACCTTGTTGCAGGTGCTCCACAGGAATATGGCGCTGCGATCAGATACATGATCTGCGCCGCCGGATTTTCGATTATTGTCTCCGGTCTTTCCGGATATTCTATTTTTAAGATATTTTCATTTAAAGTGGCAGAAAATGAAAATGTCAGAGAAACCAGGAATATTCCGGATCAATCTTATCGGGGTTCTTTTACAGAACTTGTTAATGCTCTTGATAAAACCGAATTATCGAACGATGACATTGACAAACTGCGTTGTTTTTTGAACAACCTCGAAGAACCTGATACGGAGGAATAATATGCTGTTGCTTTGGATGTCAATTGCCGGTTCCATTCCTTTGGTTATCTTTCTGTTAACGTGGCTTTTACAGAGAAAGAGTTTCAACTATTCTCTGGGAAAAATTCTGCTGTATTTGAGTATGGTCTTTTATTTAATACCATTTCAGCTGCTTACGAGAATTCTTCCGGAAAGTATGTATCATGCAACTATTGCAGAGGAAATCAGACTGCGAACCACACCGCAGCTCCATTTTGAATATGGAAGCACCAGGTATGTAACCATTAATGATGGCTTTATGTGGGTTCCGAAATGGATGTTTTATATCCTGTGTATCTGGTTTATTGTTGTCTTTCTTTTCGCAATATACCAGGTAGTGAAATACAGAAAAACTGTGAAATATCTTCTGACTAATTCAGAAGAAAAAGATTGCGAGTTTCCTGGCACAGGATCCGTCTCCATTCTGATCAATAACAATATCCACACACCCTATACGGTTGGATTTATCCGTCCTCATGTCATCTTTCCAGAGAATCTGGCAGAATCCCAATACAGCACCTTAATTTACAGGCATGAATATTGTCACGCAAAGAATTACGATGCATTGATTAAGCTTGTCTGCTTAATTATTGTATGTCTTCACTGGTTTAATCCGCTGGCAATCTTGCTGCTGTTCTCATACGGAAATCTGTGTGAGTATCTGTGCGATGATTATGCTACGGAAGGATTGAAGCAGAATGAACGGAAAGAGTATGCGAATTTACTCCTGAACGTTGCTGCG
>JALEHU010000001.1 GCA_022770365.1 Blautia sp.
AGATATCATGGCTCTGCCGGAAGGAGTGCGGGCAGAACTCATTGACGGAGAAATTTTTTATATGGCCACTCCGAATACGATTCACCAGGCATTACTTAGGGAACTCAGCTACACATTTGTCACTTATCAAAAACAAAATAAAGGACGGTGTCAAACTTTTTTTGCTCCCTACTCCGTATTCATTAACCGAGATGAATACAACTACCTGGAACCGGATCTTCTGATTATCTGTCCCCATGGTGAGGAAGATGACCGCCATCAGAAAGACGGATGCCACGGTGGGCCGGATTTTATCCTGGAAATTGTATCTCCTTCATCCAGGAAAATGGATTATCTCAAAAAGCTGGATAAGTATGAAGCTGCAGGTGTAAGAGAATACTGGATCGTTGATCCGCAGACAGAACGTGTTCTTGTCTATGATCTCGAAAAAGAACAGCCGCTTCTCACCCAGTATACCTTTGAAGATACGATTCCCGTAAGAATCTACGGAGATTTCTCCATCGACTTCAAAGAACTGGATTTCCGGATGTAGTATCTATCCATCCCACACAGGAAAAATATTCGTACAATCCACGATGAATAACCATATAACCGGTTATTTACGAAACGATGTACCAGACAAAATACAAAAGATAAATTACAGAAAACACATTTACAGAAGATACTTCCTTTTATCTGTAGACAAAAAATGACACTGCAGACTCCAGAGCATGTTTGATAATTGCTCCAGGCAGGCAGTGCCATTTTTTTATTCATCCTTTAACTTTTCACACTTTAATTTTTACTCTAATTTTTCACACTCAAACGGACCAGGGCTCTGTGGAGCTTGGCTTCCGCAATTTTATATTCCCGGTCGGTAAGCCCGCCTTTGGAAAGCAGATCTTCTGCACGCGCTTTGGCTTTGGAAGCACGTTCCTCGTCGATATCTTCTTTCCATTCCCAGGTAGTTGCAAGCAGACTGCACTCTCCGTCCATCATGGAAAGCATTCCTCCGATACAGGCAGCCGTACGCGTGGTGCCGTCCGGCAGCACTACATGGGCTTCTCCCATCCCGAGAGCTGTACAGAAATTACAGTGTCCTGCAAGAATCGCCAGATCTCCCGTAATACTTCTGCATACGACGCGTTCCGCTTCTCCCTGAAACAAAAGACCGTCCGGTGTTCCGATTTGTAATGGGAAGGTCCTCATAGACAGCCTCCTTTACTGTTTTCCGGCTTTTTCAAAAACATCATCAATGGTTCCGGCAAACAGGAAATAGCTCTCCGGAATATCATCACATTCGCCGTTCAGAATCATCTTGAATCCACGGATGGTTTCTTTCAGAGGCACATACTGACCTGCCATACCGGTGAACTGCTCCGCAACAGAAAAACTCTGTGACAGGAAACGCTGTACCTTACGTGCACGGTTAACTGTCTGCTTATCTTCCTCGGACAGCTCATCCATACCCATGATGGCGATAATGTCCTGAAGCTCTTTGTAACGCTGCAGTACGCGCTGTACCGCACGGGCAACTTCATAATGCTCCGTACCTACCACTTCCGGTGAAAGAATACGGCTGGTGGAATCCAGCGGATCTACCGCCGGATAAATACCCTGGCTGGAAATCTCACGGGAAAGAACCGTGGTTGCATCCAGATGGGTAAATGTCGTAGCCGGAGCCGGGTCTGTAAGGTCATCCGCAGGCACATAAACAGCCTGAACAGATGTAATGGAACCTTTTCTGGTAGACGTAATACGTTCCTGAAGAGCACCCATCTCTGTAGCCAGTGTAGGCTGATATCCTACTGCGGACGGCATACGTCCGAGCAGAGCGGAAACCTCAGAACCTGCCTGGGTAAAACGGAAAATATTATCAATAAACAGAAGCACGTCCTGATTCTTAACATCACGGAAATACTCCGCCATCGTCAGACCGGAAAGACCCACACGCATACGTGCTCCGGGCGGCTCGTTCATCTGCCCGTATACCAGCGCAGTTTTATCAATAACTCCGCTCTCTTTCATTTCATTATAAAGGTCATTACCTTCACGGGTACGCTCTCCAACACCGGTAAATACAGAAAGTCCGCCGTGTGCTGTCGCAACATTGTGGATCAGCTCCATGATCAGAACGGTCTTGCCTACACCTGCACCGCCGAACAGACCGATCTTACCGCCTTTTGCATAAGGACAAATAAGGTCAACGACTTTGATACCGGTTTCCAGAATCTCTGTAGCCGGTGTCTGTTCTTCATAGGAAGGTGCCGGACGATGGATGGACCAGCGTTCTTTTGTTTCCGGAGCCGGCTGGTTATCTACCGGATCACCCAGAAGGTTAAATACACGGCCCAGACATTCCTCTCCTACAGGAACGGAAATAGGTGCGCCGGTATCTACAGCCTTAATGCCCCGAACCAGACCGTCTGTGGAATTCATGGCAATACAGCGTACTGTATTGTCACCGATCTGCTGAGCTACTTCGGCTGTCAGCTTTGCGCCATTATTCTCGATTTCAATAGCATTGAGCAGTGCAGGCAGTTCATCGTGCGCAAAGCGGATGTCCAAAACAGGACCGGTGACCTGTACTACCTCGCCAATGTGTTTTTCGCTCATTCTTCGAATCTCCTTGTTATCATGTCATATGCGCCGAATCTCTGCGAATAAAAATTCGCCGCCTATCATTCATCTCGAAGAGTCACTGTCATCAGTAACCTTAAAGACCTTCTGCACCTCCGACAATCTCTGTGATTTCCTGCGTTATGCTGGCCTGACGCGCTCTGTTGTAATACAGGTTCAGCTTTTCGATCATCTCTTCCGCATTGCTGGTAGCCGCTTCCATCGCGGTTCTCCGGGCAGCCAGTTCACTGGCAAGTGCCTCACAGACACCGCCATAAACAACCCCTGCCAGATATTCCGGAACAATCGCGTCAAACACTTCCGTGCTGTCCGGCTCATAAAGAATCAGGTTGCGGACAGGTTTCTGTTCCGCTTCCGTATCCCCCTTTGCCAGATCACTCAGCGGCAGCATGGAAAGGACATCCGGCTGCTGAGACAGCATGGAAACAAATCTGGTATAACATAAATCAATGTGCCCGAAACTGCCCTTCTTGAATTCCTCACACAACAGATTTGCCATTTCAAAGCAGTCTGCTACAGAAACATCTGCTATTTCCGCAAACTGTTCTGTCAGGCATTCAATTCCTCTGCGATGGAAATATTCCACGGCTTTTTTACCGATGGGAAGAACCACATATTCTTTTCCTTCGCTGGCTGCCTCAAGGCATTTAAAAAGATTGGAATTGTAGCCGCCGGCAAGCCCTCTGTCACCGGCAATCACTACATAACAGCACTTTTCACTGACTGCTTCTTTTGCATAAATGGAAGAAAAATCAGTGTTGCCTGTTGCAATCTCTTTCAGTGTCCCATGAAGTGTCTGGAAATAAGGCCGGCAGGTTTCAGCACGTTCCTTGGCTTTACGCAGTTTGGAGGATGCTACAAGTTCCATTGCCTTGGTAATCTGCATGGTGCTCTGGACACTCTTGATACGCAGCTTTACCGATTTCATGTTTGCAGCCATAATGTACCCTCCTAATCACATTATTTCTCAGGTCTTGTATTCAGAAAATTCTCTGTATAAGAATCCAGTACCTGTTTCAGCTTCTCTTCCGTGTCAGCCTCAAGCTTACCGGTTGTACGGATGATCTGCATAACCTCAGCTCCCTGTGCATCCGTATCCAGATATGTGAATAATCCGGCTTCATATCCGCGGACATCTTCAACAGCTACTGCAGACAGAATACCCTTGGTAACAGCGTAAAGAATCGCTACCTGTTTTTCTACAGGCACCGGTGCGTTCTGGTTCTGTTTCAGAACCTCCACAATACGGGCGCCCTGCTCCAGACGGGCTTTTGTATCTGCATCCAGGTCAGAACCGAACTGAGCAAAGCTCTGCAGCTCACGGTACTGGGAATAAATCAGTTTCAAAGTTCCGGCAACCTTCTTCATTGCCTTGATCTGTGCATTACCTCCAACTCGGGATACGGAAATACCCGGGTTTACTGCAGGCATGACACCGGAATGGAAAAGCTCTGTTTCCAGGAATATCTGACCATCCGTAATAGAAATGACATTGGTCGGAATATAAGCGGAAACGTCACCGGCCTGGGTTTCAATGACAGGCAGTGCTGTCAGGGAACCGCCGCCATGAGCATCGTCCAGTTTGGCTGCACGCTCCAGCAGTCTGGAATGAAGATAGAAAACGTCTCCCGGATAAGCCTCACGTCCGGGCGGACGGCGGATCAGAAGAGAAAGTGCACGATAAGCAACCGCATGCTTGCTCAGATCATCATAGATGATCAGAACGTGTCTTCCTTTGTACATAAAGTATTCACCCATTGCACATCCGGCATATGGTGCAATATACTGAAGCGGGCTTGCTTCGGAAGCAGTTGCCGCAACAACGATCGTATAGTCCATAGCGCCGTTTCTGGTAAGAGTCTCTACCAGGTTCGCTACAGTTGAACGTTTCTGGCCAATTGCCACATAAATACAGATAACATCCTGGCCTTTCTGATTAATGATCGTATCCACAGCCAGAGTCGTTTTACCGGTCTGACGGTCACCGATGATCAGCTCACGCTGTCCTCTTCCGATAGGTACCATGGAGTCGATCGCCTTGATACCGGTCTGCAACGGTTCGTGTACGGATCTTCTCTCGCAGATTCCGGGTGCCGGACTCTCAATTGCCCGGAATTCATCCGTAACAATGGGACCTGCGCCATCGATTGGCTGGCCAAGGGCGTTTACAACACGTCCGATCATGGCTTCGCCTACCGGCACGGATACGACTTTACCGGTGCGTTTTACGGTCTGTCCTTCACCGATGTTCTCATCGGAACCAAATAATACGATAGATACGCTGTTTTCTTCCAGGTTCTGTGCCATGCCGAAGCTGCCGTCTTCAAACTCCAGCAGTTCTCCTGCCATGCAGTTGATAAGTCCGCTGGCTCTGGCAATACCGTCACCTACCATTAAAACCGTACCTGTCTCATTCTGCTGAATTGCGTTATCGTAATATTTGATCTGGCTGCGGATGACCTTGGATATTTCTTCAGGTTTTAATTGCATGATTTCCTCCAGCAGCGCATTTACTGCGCAATATATTCATGATAAAAGTCCCTGACTGTCGTCACAAAGTACACAGCAATCGACTTTTATTCAGACAACGATTTCACTAAGTTTCCTGGAAATGCCGGACAGACGGCTCTGAACCGTTCCGTCAAGCTGTTTTCCTTCTATTTCCACACGCAGACCGGCCACTACGGAAGGATCCCGCTTCTGGATCAGGGAAACCTTTTTACCGCTCACTTTCTCAAGTTTGGCCTTCAGGGCTTCCATCTGACTGTCACTGAGTGCAACCGCACTGGTCACAATTGCCTCTGCAATATTATGGTCCGCATTATATCGCCGTGTATATTCGTCGCAGCATCCTGAAAACTCACCCAAAAGATTCCGCTCACACAGCAATTTCAAAAAATTCACTAAATACCGCTCCGCCTGGCCGCCGAGTGCATCATCAATGAGCTTCGTCCGCTCCGCCTTGGGGATGGACGGTTCTCCCAGAAGCCGCAGATAATCCGGATTATCACGGAAAAGCTGCCGTACTTCTGTCATCTGCTGCATCATGGTGTCCGTAAGCTGTTCTTCGGCAGCAAGATCATAAAGGCTGCCGCCATACAGTCTGGCAGTCTGCGTCATGATGCCTCACCTACATTCGAAATAAACTCGTCAATCAGTTTCGTATGGTCTTCCTCGCAGATCTCACGTTCGATCACCTTGCCGGCTATCTCAACTGCCATGCCGCCAATCTCATCCTTGATCTCATTAACAGCCTTTCTCTTCTCCTGAGCAATATCACTCTCAGCTTTGGCTTTCATAGCCGCTGCCTGTGCGGAAGCCTCCTGAAGCATCTGCTCGCTCTGTACAGCAGCTGTCTTCTGAGCTGTCGTCACGATCTCATTTGCTTTGTTCTTTGCTTCCAGCATATTCTGCTCATACTCGGATTTCATGGCAATTGCTTCATCCTTTGCCTTAATAGCATCCTGAATCTCAGCATCTGCCATGGCTTTGCGTTTCGCAAGCATCTCATTGATCGGCTTGAACAAGAAACGCTTAATAAGATATACCTGGATGAAAAGGTTGCAGATCTGCGCAATGAATGTCCATGGTACAATACCAACTAATGACTGTACATCCATGCTTGTAACCTCCTGTTCTCTATTCCTTCAGCTTGTAATAACAGCATTGTCTTCGTTATCAGACATGCCAGTCTCTATGGTGATCAGCCAAGGAAATTCATGAACATACCCGGAGCTACGAAGATCAGCAGCAGACCGGTAACGAAACCATAAATACCTGTGGTCTCTGCGATCGCACAGCCAAGAAGCATGGTAGATGTAACATCACCTTTGCATTCCGGCTGACGTCCGATAGCTTCCAGAGCCTTTGCTACCGCATTACCTTCACCAATACCAGGGCCGATACCTGCGATCAGCGAACATCCTGCTCCAATTGCACAACCTGCAAGCGCAATACCTTTAGCGAGTACTGTAAAATCCATAACATAATCCTCCTGTTTTTACCTGTATTTTCTTTTCATATTAATTTGTAACTGAATGGGGAATTCTATCCCTCTTCTGCCGCATTTGCAATGTACATGGTCGTCAGCATGCAGAAGATAAATGCCTGCATGAATCCTGTAAACCAGTCAAAGTATACGGACAAAATCGCCGGAATACCGACATCAAGAATCGGTATCTGCGACAGCAAATCACCCACAAAGCCGGGAATCAGTCCCAGCAGTGCCGAACTTGCCAGAGCCAGTGCTGCATAAAGCAGCCCGTTGATAACAACACCGGAAAGAATATTTCCGAAATGACGGCAGGCCATACTGATTGGCGTTGACAGCTCGGAAAGGATATTGAACGGTGTCAGAAGTGGAATCGGCTGTGTGAATCCCTTCAGATATCCTCCCACGCCGCCGGCTTTAATCTTCTGATATGTGATTATGATAAAAACGATCACTGCCCATGCGGCTTCCGTTGAAAGATCTGCTGTCGGACTTCTCAGTCCTACAAGGCTGATCAGGTTGGACACCACACTGGTCGCAAACAAAGCCGCTACAAAAGGAACAAAATAACGGAATTTCTCTCCCATGTTCCCGATAACAAAACTGTTGGCTTTCTCTACCAGAAGTTCCGCCACTGCCTGGCGCTTGGAAATGTTCTCTACTTTCAGGTCATGTGTCAGCCAGATGCATAATCCTGTGATCAGGATCATAACGATCCAGCTCACCACAATAGTCTCACTGATCTGCAGCTTACCCAGGATCGGAAAATCAAACGGCAGCGTATAAAAGACCTTTGCTCCTGAAATATCTACCTCCATCTATATTTCCACCTCCCATCTGAAGATTTAAAATAAATCCTTTATTTTTTTATAATTCCCATTATCTTGATACCCATTCCCGGAAAAAGAAGCGGCAATATACCTGCTGCAAACTGAAAGCAGGGTGCAATGATAGCCACAATGACCCACAGCATCTGAATCATCATTCTCCGGGAATAACTTGCACGCATACGTGACCTGGCCGCATCTTCATCAGTACTGGCCGCCACCTTCTGAACGGTAAGTCCCATAAGAAAGAAATTCAGCACTGCAATAAATCCGCCGCAGATTCCTCCTAGAAACACTGTATAATCCAGCGGCACTTTCTCCGGCATAGCCATATGAAGGATAATAAATACAATCCACATAATGACCACACCTGCGGCTGTGCTCACTGCGACATTTTTTGTTTCTTTTTTTACAGCCGGCTGGACATTGTCCCAAAATTTACTCATATTCCTTCCTTTCTGTCTCGCTGCATTAAGAATGTTTGTTAAAGAATACTTTTTGCTTTTTCCTGTTCTTCTTTTCACGGGTGATAACTGACAGGTACAGCTTATAAGCCACCATGCCGGAGCCGCCCATCCCAAAGAAAAAGCCAGGAATAAAGACCCAGCCGCCCACCCCCATATGGGATGACAGCCACCAACAGACTCCAAGACAAACTAAAAGAGGGGTGATAAAAGAAAGCCCAAACTGCGTAAGCAACGTGATATTTTTTAAAATATCTGCCCAGTTCTTCATCTTCACCACTCCCTTTCCTGCTCTGCTTTTATGTCTTCCTGCGGTCTTGCAATATAGTCAAATTTTACCATAATTCAGAAAAAAAAACAACATATTTGCACATAATGCTAAACTCATTTATGTGCAGTTTTGCTCAGTATGGTAAAATTTATTCTGTAATTATACTGGATAATTTCTTAAATGCAATGGACAGTTTCTGCCAGATTGTCTATTTTTTGCCATTTATATGGTTTTGGTATAATTCATCCGCATTTCCCGTGATACAAAAAAACATGCACCTCAAAGTTTCGGAATATCTGAAGTACATGTTTCTCGTTTTATAATGTTGTGGGCAAAAATAATTTGACCCTGGCATCATTTTTATTTGTTGTATATGTAGCTGCTGTAGTTCGGGTCGTCCAGATTATCCAGATTCAGCCATACAGGCTTGAGAAGGATTTCTTTTTCGATTTCAATCTCCTCCTCAGGATCAGCACTGGTCTGCAGTGCTGCCCAGATTGTCTGGTATCCCATTGTAAACGGATCCTGAGAAATCACACCGATCTCCTCACCGTTTTTGATTGCTTCCTGCTGCCGGGTAGTTGCATCCACGCCAACCATGGCAATCTCCCTTTCCTCTTCGCCGTTGTCCTTATCCATGTTCAGGTACATTTCCGCAACATCCGCATTTGTACAGAAAACACCGTCCAGATTGGGGTACTTTTCCAGAACTTCCTGCATGGCAGACTCCATGTCTTCCACCTGATCCTGATAAATCACCTGTACCACATCGATATCTGAGTAATTGGCAATAAATTCCAGGAACCCTTCTACTCGTTCCTTCGCACTCTGAGTCTTCTCCTGTGCAGAAAAAACCGCCACATTTCCCATCTTTCCAATAGCTCTTCCCAGACGGTACGCTGCCATACGGCCAACCTGGACATTATCTGTAGCCCTGAAAGCAGACACCAGCTTCGTGTCCGTCACATTCGAGTCAAACACCACCACCGGAATCCCATTCTCGCTGGCACTCTCAAGCTGTGCCTGGCAGGAATCCATATCGCCCACAGACAGGCAGAGCACATCCGGATTCTCTGCTATGACCGCATCAATGGTATTAATCTGTTCTTCTACCATCTGCTCATCATCCGGACCTTCAAATGTCATGGTAATTTTATCATCTTTAGCAAAGCCATAGGCTTCATTAACATCACTCACCGCGGATTCCATACCCGCACGGACAAGATCCCAGAATTCTCCCTTACTGCTCTTACTTACTACTGCAATTCTGGCTCCTGCCTGAATCGGAACATTCGTATCAATTTCCGGAAGAACCTGTTTATCCTCCACCTGTTCCGCGGATTCCGCTTCTTCTTGCTCAAGCACATCTGCCACAAGCGGCTGTATTGCCTCTTCCACCTGCTCTTTACGACAACCGGATAAAATCGCACAAACTGCCAATATACCCACAGCGGCAACTGCTGCTCTTCTCATCTTCATTCTCCTCTTTCCATTAATATAAAATTAACATGAATGTATGACTTTTTTTACATTATACACTTTTTCCGCGTTCCGTCCAGAGATTTCATCATTTTTTCATTTTTTCATTATATTTTTTTCGATTTGTCTTTACTAATCCCATACATCCCATTCTCTGCCGATTTCGTATACTGTGGAAAATGACAACGGTCCCAAAACCACACCCCACACTCCAAAGAGGATCATTCCAAGATATACAGACATTACAACTATAATTGGAGATACTCCCAGCTTTTCCCCCAGAAGCCTGGGTTCCAGAAATTCCCGAAGAAGACTGGTGATTATATCCAGAATCACACACCCGAGCGCAGTCCCCGTCCTGCCGCGGATAAGAAAAATCACTGCTGCCGGATAAAGAAAAGTGCCGGTTCCTATAAGCGGTACCGCATCCAGTATGCCAAGAGCAATTCCCAGGATAAGGAAATACGGGCTCTTCATCAGCCAGAAAACGGCTGCACAGACAGCTGATACCGCAGCAATAATGATCACCTGCGCTTTCAGATAAGTAACCGTTGTTTTTTTCAGGCGGCGTATTACCCGTCTGGTTCCCACAAGCCAGGAATAATCCCAGATCTTTTTGCGGATATTTTCCATATCTCCTATGAGAAGGATTGCAGCAATAAAAGTTACAACAATACCTGACAGCAGAAATAAGAAGCTTTTTGCCCCATGCATTACTTTGCTCAGTGCCTCGGGACTCAGAGCCGCCAGAGTCTGCTCCTGAAGTGTCCCCAGTCTGAAAAGGATATATTCCCGACTTTTAGCCGCCTCAATCCCCGCAATTTCTTCGATCATGCCGCACAATTTTTCCAGCAGGGAAAGACACCACTGCTGTACCACCTGGTAATTGGAAATCGCAGTTTTAACCTGGGACAAAATTTCCGTGATTCCCTGATATAACAGAAATCCGATCACCCCAAAAAACAGCGAAAGAAGCACAGCCCCAGCAAGTGTTCTTTTTAATTTCATTTTCTTTTCGATTTTCAGGGAAGCTGGATAAAGCCAGCAAGCAAGAAGCCACGCTGTCAGAAAAGGCAGAGAAACCGGCAGCAAATACCTGTATCCCAGATATACTCCTGCCAGAATCCCGGCAATCATTCCCCGTCTTTTCCATTCTATATGCAAAAAACCACCACACATTTTCGTTTAAATAAACTTTGTAATAGTATGGTGGATTACTTTATTTCTTATACTCGATGACTTTTATTTATTGGTGATGTCTGCGTTAACAGACATTTCCGTTCAGATATCGAAACCCTCAAAAGCGTCTCCCCGGGGTGAAATCTCAAATTTCATTTTTTTCTTTTTTGCAGGATGGATAAATGTCAGTTCACAGGAACACAAACCCAAAGGCAGGTTTGATTTATCTTCAGGGTTATATTTACGGTCTCCAAGAAGGGGCATACCTGCATGAGACATCTGTACACGGATCTGATGATGCCGGCCTGTATCCAGATGAATCTCCACGAGAAAACGTTTCCCGCTTATTGTACGGTCATCTGCAATTTCCTGAAGAACCTTATACGACAGCCGCGCCTCTTTGCTGCCCGGTGTTCCCCTTCTAACAACAGACGAGGTGTTTGTTTTACTGTCTTTTTTCAGAAAATCTTTCAAAAATTGTTCATTTCTGTCTCCAGGAGCCTGAGCAGTTACAGCCAGATATTTTTTGTTCATTTCGCCTCCTGATATCTGACGGCTTAATTCCCTGGCAGCATCCGGTGTCCTGGCAAATACCAGAACTCCCTCTACTGGCTGATCCAGTCTGTGGATCACGGCAAGATACGGGATCTTCCCGCATCGTTGTGCACCGGCTGCACCGCCAAATGCCAGATAATTTCTGATCGCGCTCTCCAGATCCATTGTTCCGAATCTGGCATTCTGCACAGCAATTCCAGCTGATTTGTGACATAACAGAATTTCTCTGTCTTCATATATAATTGTATCCTCTACTCTGAAATTACGCATAAAAAAAGCTCCCTTCCCGAGCTTATCCGATCAGCCCTCTGTCCGAATCGGAATTCTCTGTTCTCTGGGAGAAGTATACCGTAAAAATGTCTTTCTGGCAACCAAAGACATAGCTGTTTACTATCAACATCTAATGATGCCAGGCGATCTCATGTACCAAACGAAAGACGGTCATCATTTTTTACTCTACCTTATTTCAAAAATGATGACCGTCTTAACAATCTTCGTTATTCAATTTTATTGTCCTCTTTATTTCTTTATAAAAAGTGTTTTTTTGGTTCTTTTCTTTTGAACTCTATCGTTATGACAATTAACTGACTTCTTTTTATATAACAATTTATTTTTCATTGCCTAACGTTTCAGTTCATTTTAATTTTTATATTTTATCTTTATTCAGTTTTTTATTTTTATAATACTTATATGTATATTTACATATCTCGTTTTATTTCCTGCTCATAAACGATATGACTTATTTATCATTCGATTTATTTAGAAAGTTCATAGAATTTGAATTATAATTTCACGGCTTATAATTCGTTTTTATTAAGAAATATCGGATATACTTTTTCTTTTATTTTTTATACAAACAATTTCGAACTTAACTTCTTAAATTAAAAACCGCTCATGGATATTTTTGAAAAAGTTCCTTTTTATTTCTTATTTATCAATATCTTTTGTAAGAAGATATTCTTCTGATGCAAAGCTTCAATTCATATTCTGATGTTTCAATATGGATTTCAAAATATCTTTCTTATCTGTCCCGGAAATACTTCGAATCTCTTCTTTCGAACGAACTTCTAAGATAAGCAGTTATATCCTTTTTGATTATATTTCTTTACACATATTCAAAAATCTTTGTATCAGGTTCGTGATAGTTATTCAATATGAGAAATCGTTTCTATACCTTGGATACATTATGTTTATTTTCCGGTTTGTGTTCTTTTGATCTTTATACGGATAAATTTATTTTTTAACTATTTATCTTGTATCAGGTCTTTCTTGCAGGAAATACGATTCCTATCACTGAACTCATATTGATGATTGTTCGGTTATGTTCCCACTGGAATCACCTTTACCTTTCTTGTTATTTCATCCTTTTCATGTAGCATTTATATTTATACTATGAATTGAATGATTTCCTTTGTTTGTGTTTCTGTCGTTCTTTGTTTTGATAGGTTTATAATACCACTGCTCCTTTGATTTGTCAATACATTTTTTGATTATTTTTAAAATAAATTATCATTACTCTGTTTATTTTGTTTTAATACTGTTATTTGTTTATATTTTTCTTTATTTTCTGACTATTTATAAAATTAAAACATCTAAAAAGCTGCCGCACGGTAATTCAATACCGGTGCGGCAGCCCTGGAGCGCTGGCTGGTCCATCTGATCAGCCAGTTAAAACAATCCGTTCGTATCTGTTCATTTAATTTGCATTTCTGTTATTATAATTGATCAGACAGCCTTTCAGGATGATTTCACGTTCGTCGTCGGTCAGTTCTCCCAGAGTCACTTCAAATTCCTCCAGGCTGTTCTCTTTTACTGCATAACCTTTAATGACATCCGCTTTTTCTGCAACTGCGGTACGGACACCCGGGAAGAAAAGGTAGTCACCATTCTCAAAAGGAAGGTCTCCGGCAGGGATCAGGAATGGAAGCATACCCCAGTTGATCAGATTGGAACGATAACGTTTTGTCGCATATTCATTGGCAATATTTGCCCAGCCGCCCAGAACCTTCTGGCAGGACGCAGCCTGCTCACGGGCAGAGCCATCACCCGGTTTTACCGCAAAGATCGTACTTCCTACGCCAAGGTTGCCCTCGCCTGCTTCCGGAAAACGGGTATGAATGGTCTCCATGACAGGTTTCAGCTCCGGAAGTGCTTCCACCGGACATTTGCCTTCCTGAATTGCCTGCTGTGCTTTCTGTACTTCTTTGGCACGTCGTACATATGCAGGATCCTTTCTTGAGAGAGTAAACTCCGCAAGTCCCAGAGGATTGGAACGATAGGAAGAAGTCTCGCCGGAAGGAATCAGTTCATCTGTCGTGGTAACCGGGTCATGAATCTCAGAAACCACTTTCAGCACAAGATTCTCTGCCAGCGGAGCCATCTTCGGCCAGTCCTTGATATTCGGTCCAAAGTGGATCTCCACATCCGGGTCTGCCACACCATGGCTGTCAAAAATACGATTCTCATAAATCGTCTTATCAAAGTAATATTTCTGGTTCGTGTAAGTTCCTGTGTATTCCTCTGCAGATGTCAGGAAACCTTTATTTGCAGCAGTTGCCGCAATAGAACGGGCATCCATCAAAGCTACGGAAGAAATCTGACCGTTCTGGATCTTGGAACCTTCACGGTTCGGGAAGTTTCTGGTGGTGTGACGGATACTGAAGGCATTGTGGGCAGGCGTGTCACCCGCACCAAAACACGGTCCGCAGAAAGCAGTCTTCACAACTGCACCTGTTGCAAGCAGGTCAGCCAGAACGCCGTTCCTGGCCAGCTCCATATAAATCGGTGTACTTGCCGGATAAACACTCAGAGTAAATGCATCTGCTCCGATGCTCGCACCTTTCAGAATATCAGCCGCTGCACAGATATTTTCAAAACCGCCGCCCGCACATCCTGCAATGATTCCCTGTTCCACATATAGCTTGCCGTCCACCACTTTGTCGCGCAGACTGTATGGAATCTTGCCGTCCAGGCTGATCTGTGCTTTTTTCTCCACATCCGCCAGAATATCGTCCAGGTTGGCTTTCAGTTCATCAATTGTGTAGGTGTTGCTTGGATGGAACGGCATGGCGATCATCGGCTTGATCTCACTGAGATCTATCTCCACGCATCCGTCATAATATGCAATATCCCCCGGTTTCAGAGATTCGTATTCTTCACTCCTGCCATGAATCGCATAATATTCTTCAATCTTGTCGTCTGTCTGCCAGATAGAAGACAGGCAGGTGGTCTCTGTTGTCATGACATCCACTCCGATACGGAAATCCGCACTGAGAGATGCAATTCCGGGACCCACAAACTCCATAACTTTATTCTTCACATAACCGTTGGCAAAAACTTCACCGATAATTGCCAGCGCAACGTCCTGCGGCCCTACTCCCGGACGCGGTTCTCCTTTGAGATAAATTGCCACTACGCCTGGCATATTAATGTCATAAGTCTGGGAAAGGAGCTGCTTTACCAGTTCACCGCCGCCCTCGCCCATGGCCATTGTTCCCAGGGCACCGTATCTGGTATGGCTGTCAGAACCGAGGATCATTTTGCCGCCGCCTGCCATCATTTCACGGGCAAACTGGTGGATGACCGCCTGATGAGGCGGTACATAAACACCGCCGTATTTCTTTGCACAGGTAAGTCCAAACATGTGATCATCTTCGTTAATGGTTCCGCCTACTGCACACAGGGAGTTATGACAGTTCGTCAGTACATAGGGAATCGGAAATTTCTCCAGTCCGGATGCCCGTGCTGTCTGAATAATTCCTACAAAAGTAATATCATGAGAAGTGAGTTTGTCAAATTTGATCTGCAGTTTCTCCATGCTGCCGGAAGTATTGTGAGCTTCCAGAATTCCATATGCAATCGTATTTTTCGCTGCTTCTTCTTTGGATACCGGCAGATCCGCATGGGATTCTTCCACGATGTCATGGCCATTTACAAGGTAAATACCGCTGTCGTATAATTTCATAATAATCTCCTCCAATCTGTAATAAGCGTTCCAAAAATAATATGTCCTTTATTATAGTAGATTTCTAAAGAATGCGCAATGATAAATATTGTATGAATAATAATACATTTTATTTGTTCTTTTATTCATAAATCCTTTCTTTTTATTCGGAAATCTTTTCTTTTTTACTCAGAAATCCTTCCTTTACTTTCTGTCTGATTTCAGATATACTGAAAATCACATGATGTCAGGAGGTTTTACAATGTTTCGTTTATGGGGAAAAATATGGAAAGACAATCATATGCTCAGAGATACAGTCATCTGCGATGAAACAGATGACACCCGCACACACAAGGTTTTTCATGCGCTGGAACAGATCTGTTATGAATTTGACCTTGGTAATCCCATCTGGCTGGATTCCACAATTGCCGAATTTCAGCGCCGGTCAAAGGCAAGATTCCGTCAGGATAATTTTATTGAACAGATTGATTTTGACTTTCTTGAAATTCAGGTTATAGAAGAGGACTGACCCCGCCGGCCAGTCCTTTATTTTACACCATTCTTTTTTGCATCATTCTTTTTTCTGCAGCATTCTATTTTGTGTCAGTTCAGGTAAGTACTGTCTCTTTCAAAATCTTCCTGCGCTCCTTATAATCCGGCAGTTCTTTCTCCACGACTGCCCAGAAAGCAGCTGAATGGTTCATTTCTTTTCTGTGGGCAAGCTCATGAACCACAACATAATCCAGAATCTCCGGAGGCATCAATACCAGCTTCCAGTTGAAATTCAGATTTCCCCTGCTGCTGCAGCTTCCCCAACGGGTCTTCTGCTCACGAATTGTGATCATTCCGTAAGTGACGCCCATTCTGGAAGCAAAATACGCCACTCTTTCCGGAATCCGGACTCTTGCCTCCGCTATCCCTGCCCTGCGTTCTTCCTCCGTGATCACGCGGCTGTTTTTTGCAATATCCAATGCACGACCTTTTGCTTTCCGGATCCAGGCTTCATGATCTGAAACAAATTTTTCAATTTCAGCGGCAGCTATGCGCTTTGGTGCCCTCACGATCACCTGACCGTCTGCCGTAACCTGAACAGCCAGCGTCCTGCGTGATGAGCGGATCAATGTATAATCCATGTATCCTTTATTTCGTACCGAAAATACGGTCTCCCGCGTCTCCCAGTCCCGGACAGATATAAGCGTTTTCATTCAGTTCCCTGTCAAGGTGCCCTACGTATATCTGCACATCCGGATGTGCTTCATGAAGACGTTTCAGTCCTTCCGGAGCTGCGATGATAAACATGCATTTGATATTTTTGCCGCCGTGCTGCTTAATGAAATCCACGGCAGACACTGCGGATCCGCCGGTTGCAAGCATAGGATCCACTACCACGATCAGACGCTGCTCGATAGGATCCGGCAATTTGCAGTAATATTCATGAGGTTCATGTGTGACAGGATCACGATAAAGACCGATATGTCCGATTTTTGCCGAAGGTACCAGGGTTGTGATTCCGTTCACCATACCGAGTCCGGCGCGGAGCACAGGAACCACTGCAAGCTTTTTGCCGGCAATCATCGGTGTTTTGCATGTTTCGATAGGTGTCTCAATTTCCACATCTTCCAGAGGAAGATCACGAAGTGCCTCATAACCCATCAGAATCGCGATTTCCTCAATCATTTTGCGGAATTCATTTGTTCCGGTATTCTTATCCCTGATCAGCGAAATCTTGTGCTGAATCAGCGGGTGATCCATAATAAAAACGTTCTCCATAACATACCCCTCCAGTTTTTTCCATTGTATTTATTCTTCATATCGTCCGGCTGCTTCACATCTTTTTCAGATGCCTTCAGAATACCATAAATGCAGCAAAATAACAAGGTTACTGAAATATCTTTTACTGGAAGTTACAGGTTACAGAAATATCTTCTGTCGAATGGTTACGGAAACAGTATATTCAGCATACCCGGTTTCTGTCCTCCCCCTTCATAAATGCTTCAATATTTTTCACCACTTCATCCAGACATCTGGTCCTTGTTTCCACAGGCGCCCATGCCATGTGCGGTGTAATGAGCAGTTTTCGGCTGTCTTTGATTTTCCCGAGAGGATTATCTGCGGCCATCGGCTCCGCCTTCAGTACATCCAGCCCTGCGGCTGCGATCATATTTTCTGTCAGAGCTGTATAAAGATCCTCCTGATTGACAATGGGGCCTCTGGCTACGTTGATCAGAACAGCTTCTTTTTTCATTTTGCGAAAAGCATCCAGATTCATGAGGTTTTCTGTATACTTGTTCAGCGGTGCGTGAATTGACAGGATGTCAGACTGCGCCAGCAATGTATCAAAATCCGCCTGCTCATAGCCCTTATCCGTAAAATCATATTTTGTTCCGGATGCGGAATAACAGATGATATGGCACCCGAATACTGACGCAATTTCCGCTACTCTCTGCCCGATTGCACCCATTCCGATGATCCCCCAGGTTTTGCCGCGCAGTTCAAAAAAGCGCTCGGGAAAGCAGGAGAAAGAACTGCCTGAGGAATACTCGCCGGATTTCACAAAATCATCGTAAAATCTCAGTTTCTCCCATAAATAAAACAGCAGGGCAAACGTATGCTGGGCAACTGCATCAGTGGAATATCCGGCCACATTCCTGGCCTGGATGCATCTGGACTTCAGATATTCTGTATCCAGATTATTGGTTCCTGTAGCGGTCAGGCAGACCAGCTTTAATTGTTCTGTCCCTGACAGTGTCTGTTCATTCATGGGAAGCTTGTTCGCCACGATAATATCCGCATCTTTGATGCGTTCCGGCATCTCCTCTGCGGTTGTTTTTGGAAAAACAGTTACTTCCCCTAAATCATGAAAGGGGGTGAAGACCATATCCTCACCCACACTTTTTCCTTCTAAAAATACAATCTTCATCGTCCAAATCAGCCTTCGGATTCCTGCCTGCCCGAATATCAGATCAGCCGGTTCTGCAGTTTTTCCAAAAGCGTTTCTCCTTTTCAGCTTACGCAAATATACAACAAGTATAACAAAAGCGTTTCTCTTTGTGAAGTATCTTACCACATAAATTCCCGGATGTATCTTACTGCATAAATTCCCGGATGATCTCCCGCATGATTTCTTCTTCCTCCGGACTCAGCATTTTGCTGAAATGACTGCCTGTGGCAGCGGTCTGGCGTATGCTGCTGGTGATTTTTTCCACTACCTCTTCCTGAAGGACAGGATCTGCTTTTTTTGGTGCAGGAATCTCTTCCACCCAGGTACGGACCTGTTCCACATAATCAGACAGAGAATTCATCACCAGTTCTTCCTTGTAGGCAAAATCCAGAGCCGCACGCAGAACAAGAAGTCCCACCGGAACTGCCGTTCCCACGTACAGATAACGAAGGGGCAGTCCCTCATTCAGGTCCAGCATCGTGACCAGAAACAGGGACAGCCCCAGTAAAGCGGTGCTAAGAAGCGACGGAATCCATACCATAAGATTCATCCGGCGCAAAAGCCTGTCCCTTGTTTTCCATAAATTCAGCCATTTCTCTTTCAGGTTTCTGACACCGTTTGTTTTTCTTAATACTCTTCGGTAAGTAAGGTGCGTGGCCAGCATTACAATTGCTCCGATAGCCCCGAGGGCCGCCATGCAGTAGAGCAATATCTGCAGGTGCATAATGTTTTCCAGCATATTCTCCTCCCTGAAAAAATGATGTATTTATTATAACGCTGCTGCACCTGTCATGAAACAAAAATCGTTCGTCAAATTCTCTTAAGGATTTACAATCTGCGGCGGGAGGTCCGCAGAGCATCCTGATGAATCCGGGTCTTACATCTCCTGAAGAGCTTTTACCACTTCTTCAAACTTCATAAAATGAGAGGCTTTCACAAGGATCGTATCTCCACTTATCACATAATCTGCAAGATGTGCAAGAAGACTTTCTCTGTCAGGCTCATATATTACGGTAAGCTCCGGATTTTCCGCTGAGGCTTTCTCTGCCATACGGCGGCACAGATCACCTGTGCAGATGCATACATCAATCCTGCAGTGTGCCGCATGAGTTCCCACTTCTTCATGAAGAGCGATCTCATTTTCTCCAAGCTCACCCATATCTCCAAGAATCGCAACACGCCTTCCTGCCCCATCCTGGAGAACATCCAGTGATGCCTTCATGGACATGGGATTTGCATTATAACAGTCATCTACAATGAGGAATTTATTTGTCTCAATCATTTTAAACCGTCCGCTGATAGCCTCCAGGCTCTCGATTCCGCGTTTGATCTCCTCATTGGTCAATCCGTAGATTCTGCCCACTGCAGCTGCTGCCAGAGCATTATATACCATATGCCGTCCCGGCATGGGAACCATCACTTCAAACACATCTCCATTCAGATGGACCCTGCAGGACATTCCCTTCAGGCCATGGCTGACAATCTCATCTGCATAAACAGGATATTTGTCATCCATTCCAAAAAACACCGGACGAATCCCGTGAGATTCTCTGACAGTAGAAAGCTTGTCATCATCCCCGTTGAGGACAATATGTCCGCCCGGTTTCAGGAATTCGAAAACCTCTGTCTTAGCCTTCAGCACACCATCCCTGTCACCCAGATTTTCCAGATGGCAGGTACCGATATTGGTAATGACGCATGTTTCCGGTTTCGCGATTCTGGCCAGACGGCTCATCTCACCAAAGTCACTGATTCCCATCTCCAGGACAGCGATCTCGTCCTCGTCTCTCAGGCGGAAAACCGTCAGCGGAAGCCCCAGTTCATTGTTAAAATTTCCCTGGGTTTTCAGTGTACGGTACTTCTCTTTCAGAACAGATGCGATCACTTCCTTTGTACTGGTTTTACCCACGCTTCCTGTAATTCCCACAACCGGGATCTGAAGCTGCTCCAGATAAAACTGTGCAATATCCTTCACTGCCTGCAGAGTGGATTCCACCAGAATATAGGGAAAGTCCGCATTTTCCAGAGTTCTTTCGGAAAGAGTGGCCAGTGCCCCCTTTGCCATCACATCCGGAATAAATTTATGTGCATCCACACGCTCTCCCACAATCGGAACAAACAGGCATCCAGCCTCCACTTTGCGGCTGTCCGTCGTAATCGCGGATACTTCCCGGTACATGGCATCTGCAGTGCCGAAATAAACTCCATGGCACGCATTTGTAATATTTTCCAATGTCAGATTCTTCATAATTCCATCCTATTCATATTTTTTTAATGAAACACGGATCAGTTCTTCGCAGAGGCTCGGATAATTAATTCCGAGAACTCCCGCCTCCTGGGGAATCAGACTGGTCGGAGTCATTCCAGGAAGAGTATTGGCCTCCAGACAATACATTTCGCCGTCCTCTGTCATCATAAAATCAAGACGTGCGTAGCTTTCCAGTCCAAGAGCATGATATCCCTGAACTGCATACTCCTGCATTTTCTTCGTAAGTTCTTCGGAGATCGGAGCCGGGCAGGTCTCTTTCGTTGCACCCGGTTTGTATTTATTTTCGTAGTCATAAAAACCTTCGCAGGGAACAATTTCCACGATCGGATAAGCCTTGCCGTCCACAACTGCAACCGTATACTCCACTCCGCTGATATACTGTTCCACAATGACTTCGTTTTCATAAGAGAATGCCTGGTCAAGAGCGCTCTCATACTCCGCCTGATCATGCACAATATAAACACCGATACTGGATCCCCCGCAGCAGGTCTTCACTACTACCGGGAATTCCAGATCCAGTGCGGAAAGATCATTCGTGCGCGCTTTCTTCTCCATGGAAGAGCCTTTTGGAGTGGGAACATGGTGCATCCTGAAAATCTCCTTGGTAACTCCCTTATCCATAGCCATGGCACTGCTCAGATAACCGGTACCGGTGTATTTGATCCCGAACAGATCAAAAGCAGCCTGCACCTTGCCGTCTTCTCCGTTGGCCCCGTGAAGTCCGAGAAATACAATATCCGCTTTCTGACAAAGCTCCAGAACATTCGGGCCGAAGAAGTTTCTCCGGGATTTCTTCATTTCCTGAATATGATCATTAAAGCTCTTTATATATGAGCAGGCCTTCTCAACATCATATATTTCCGGAAAAGGATTTTCCCAGTCCACAGATTCCACGCCGCAGAAAATATCCACCAGGATCGCCTGATGTCCTTTCTGCCGCAGAGCCGTACAGATCCCTGTTCCGGATACGATCGACACATCACGTTCTGTGCTGGTTCCCCCAGCTAAAACAACAATTTTCATGCTCCTCATCTCCTTCATGCAATTTCATTCTGCGCGGGTACACCCGGGCGCACTTCTCCTTCCGGTTACTGATAGACTACAACCGGGCATCCAACCTCCACCCTCTGGTAAATCGCCTGAGCCTTGTCATAAGGTGCATTGACACAGCCGTGAGACCCCTCCAGGAGATAAAGATTTCCTCCGAACTGAGTTCTCCATGTAGCATCATGGATTCCCACATTTCCGCAGAAAGGCATCCAGTATGTCACATTCGCTTCATATCCCTCCCCTGTAAGGACAGCGGGAGACTGTTTTGCATCCAGAGCATAACAGCCCGCAGGCGTCTCCATTCCCGGAATATTCGGATTTCCGGTTACAATTGGTGAATCAACAGTGGGATAGCCATCCACATAAAGAACCATACGCTGATTCGTCAGATCAATTTCGATGTATGTATAGCCGATGTCATTGGTATCACGGCTCCACCCTTCATAGGCATAAACCGGTTCCCTCACCTGTGTCGTGCCGCTCTGAATGGCTTCCATGAGTGCATCTGTTTCTTTTGGCTGATCAATTGCCCAGCCATAATCCCCGCCTGTAATTGTAACGGTTCTTCCATCATACGTTTCAAATTCTCTGGTACATCCAAAGGTGTCGTATTTATATCCCAGCTCGTATACATAAGCTGCGACTTTTTCTTTATTGAGAACGCAGTCACCGTCTTTGATCATAAGCCAGTCCCTGATCACAGAACGGTCTACCCTTTCTGTCCGGTCAGCAAAATCATATGTAATAATCACAGAGGTAAGCTGATTCGCCTGTTCGCACTGTCTGATGAGATTTTCATCATCCCGGTAAACGGACGGTTTTTTGTAACAGCCTTCTTCCTCCAGATCCAGGACTGTCCTTCCGGAAACCATTGCATAGGCAGCCAGTTCATACACTTTATCCTTATCAGGTTCAGAACCTTCCACTTCCGGCTCAATCACAAATTCAGATCCATTATCACTGATACAGGCATCTGACGGCGGAACACTGTTCTGCATGCATTTCAGTTCCGCCACTGCCTGACGGAGCAGTTCTGTATCATAAGAAGATGCGGATGTCAGTTCATAGGTTTTCTGCTGGCCGAAAGCCAGGAACCATATAAAGCGATCCTGACTTTCGATTGTCTTCTGCACACTTCCGTCTGCTCTGTAAGTGAGCCCTGCCTGCTGTGCGGTAATGCTCTCCTGTCCGTTGCCTCTGGTCTTTATTGCCAGAACATAGGATTCCACCTTCCTGGTGAGCAGATCTTCCGCCTCCTGCGCAGTCATATAAGAACAATTAAAGCCATTTACCTGAGAACCCGGCAAAAAATGTCTCGTAAAATAATAGACACCTAAAATATAGGCGGCAGCTGAGAGTATCAGCAGCACACAGATCAGGATGATCACAGCCTTTTTCCCTGTGCTCATTTTTTCCTTTTCCTCAGTCATGAAAACCTCCTTGTCTGTTACTGTTCCGTTCATTCATAACAGCATGCTTCGCAATTAATCAGATTTATTCTCCCAGAAGTTTCTCCACACTTGCAAGTTTCACACAGAGAACAAATACGTTTGCTGCCTGCTCCAGTTCCTCAAGAGTCGGATACGTCGGAGCAATACGGATGTTGGAGTCTTTTGGATCTTTGCCGTACGGGTAAGTTGCGCCTGCTCCTGTCATGATAACACCGGCTTCTTTTGCTTTGGCAACAATTGCTTTGGCACAGCCTTCCATAGAATCAAAGGAAATAAAGTATCCGCCGTGAGGCTTCGTCCACTCTCCGATCCCAAGACCGCCAAGCTCTCTTTCAAGAGTATCCAGTACCATCTCAAATTTCGGACGGATCAGATCGGCATGCTTTCTCATATGGGCATGAAGGCCGTCAAGGTCTTTGAAAAATCTCACATGGCGAAGCTGGTTCAGTTTGTCATGTCCGATGGTCTGGATCTGCATATATCTGCGGAAATCATCCAGGTTGGCTTTGGACGCGGCTACAGCTGCAATACCGGAGCCCGGGAAGCTGACCTTGGATGTGGAAGTAAATTTATAAACAATATCCGGATTGCCTGCTTTTGCGCATTCTCCCAGAATTTCTACCAGA
>JALEHU010000023.1 GCA_022770365.1 Blautia sp.
TCATTGGTAAATTCGACTTTTCTACCGTCAATTGTCATAGTTCCCATAGTATATCCTCCCTTCTATGCTTCCACATAAACTGCATCAAAGTTACAGTTATCTTTACATGCGCCGCACTTAATACAAAGATCATTGTCAATCGTATATGGATTCTTGATCTTTCCATGGATTGCTCCTGCCGGACAGTTCTTGGCACATTTGCCGCATCCGATACAGAATTCCGGATTGATGTGGAATCTGCGGAGTGCTGTGCAGACCTTCGCACGGCATTTCTTATCTTTGATGTGCTCCTCGTATTCATCGCGGAAGCGTTTCAGGGTACTGATTACAGGAAGCGGAGCGCTCTTGCCCAGTCCGCACAGAGCCATGCTCTGTACCATGGTCGCAAGCTCTTCCAGCTCGTCAAGGTCAGACATCACACCCTTGCCTGCTACAATTTTCTCCAGGATCTCAAGCATACGCTTGGTTCCTTCACGGCACGGTACACATTTACCGCAGCTCTCGCGCTGGGTAAAGCTCATGAAGAATCTTGCAACTTCAACCATACAGGTGTTCTCATCCATAACTACGAGACCACCGGAACCCATGATCGCATCAAGTTTCTTAACAGAATCGAAATCCAGAGGCTGGTCAAGCTGTTCTTCGATCAGACATCCGCCGGACGGACCGCCGATCTGAACGCCCTTGAATGCTGCGCCGCTCTTCAGACCGCCGCCGATATCATAGATAATATGACGGAGGGTGGTTCCCATCGGCACTTCGATCAGACCTGTATTCTCGATAGAACCGGTCAGGGAGAAGGTCTTGGTTCCCGGGCTTCCCTCTGTTCCGATGGTACGGAACCAGTCAGCGCCCTGGAGAATGATCTTCGGAACGTTAGCATATGTTTCTACGTTATTAAGGACGGTTGGTTTTTCCCAGAGTCCTTTTTCAACAGTACGAGGCGGTTTTACTCGCGGCATACCCCGGTTTCCTTCGATAGATGCGGTAAGAGCGGAACCCTCGCCGCAGACAAATGCACCGGCACCACGATTGATATGTAAATGGAAGTTCACGCCGGATCCGAGGATGTTGTCACCCAGAAGTCCGTATGCTTCTGCCTGCTCCATAGCCATGCGGAGTCTCTTAACGGAAAGCGGATATTCTGCACGAACATAAATATATCCGTTCTCTGCGCCGACTGCATATGCGGCAATGATCATACCTTCAATCATCTTGTACGGATCGCCTTCCATAACGGAACCGTCCATGAATGCACCAGGGTCACCTTCGTCACCGTTACATACAACGAAACGGTCTTTTACTTTCTGACGTGCTACCTGGCTCCATTTCTTGCCGGCCGGGAATCCTGCACCGCCGCGGCCCCGGAGGCCCGATTTGGTTACTTCTTCAATGACTGTTTCAGGTGTCATATCAAACAGAGCTTTTGCCAGTGCCTGGAAACCGCCTGCTGCGATGTATTCGTCAATGGATTCTGCGTCAATTTTGCCGCAGTTCTCGAGAACGATTCTTGTCTGCAGCTTCAGGAACGGAATATCATCCGGATGCTGACAGATTTCATCTTCATGTTTGTAGAAAAGACGTTCTACAGGTTTGCCTTCCAGAACGGTTTTCTCTACGATTTCTTTACAGTCTTCGATCTGTACGTGTACATACTGATAGTTGTATGGCTCAATGCGCATAAGAGGTCCAAGTTCGCACAATCCCTGACATCCGGTCTTGATTACGCCGATGTGCGGAATGTCTTTCTGCATTTCTATCTGGACGCCGTCTACGTTCTCGCAAAGCCTTACCATTTCGTCATAGATCTTCTGTGCACCGGATGCGATACATCCTGTACCGGAACAGACAAGGACACGACAGGTATAGTTTGCGATATTTTCCTTAACTTCTGACTGTTTGTTTAACAGATCTTCTTTACAGGTTATACTCATGCCTTCTCACCTCTCAATCCTTCAATGAGCTCAACTGCCTTTTCCGGTGTCATCTTCGGGTGTACTTCATCGTTAACAGTACATGTCGGTGCAAGTCCGCATGCACCAAGACAGGATACTGTCTCTACGGTGAACATCATGTCATCCGTAGTATGTTTCTTGTGACTTAAGCCCAGTTCTTTCATCATGGCTTCTTTTACCGGCATGGATTTTCTTACATGACATGCGGTTCCGTCACAGACTTTGATAATGTACTTGCCCTTCGGTTCAAATGAGAAGTTCTCATAGAATGTAGCAACGCTGAAGGCTTTTGCTTCCGTAATACCGATCTCAGCTGCTACATAAGTGAGGAGTTCACCCGGCAGGTAACGGTATTCTGCCTGGATGTCCTGCATGATGGGAATTAACGATCCGGCCTTGCGGCCATAATGCCCGATAATCTCATCTGCCTTTTTGTAATAAGACTGGTCTAACATTCATTTCCCTCCTTAAAATGATTTTGTAGTGTCTTTTGTCTTGCTTTGTTTGTTTTTTCAGTAGGATTCATTTCTTTTTTGTTCAGTTTTTCACGAACATTCTTCCAATTTTTATTTGGCTATATTTCACACCTAACCATGAGTTTATTATACATGATATTGACATTTTAAACAAGAATTATCTTTCTTTTTTTGAATTGTTTTGTGTAAATATCTTATATTTTGTTGCTTTTCTTCAATTTTCATAGTCATATTGCATGGTTCATATTTTGACAATATTGTTATTATATTGTCATTATTTCAGACAAATTTTCTTAATCACATGAACTATGTACTTGATAACAAACATATCCATTCATCATTGATTTTTGAAAGTTTTTCCTATATGATAAATGCAAGCAGTAAATATTATTAATAAAATATAGGAGAGATTTTATGAGAAACCTGGATACCCCGGTAAGAGATATCCGCCGGAAAATTTTTACAGAAATTGCCAAAATCGGCTTTGAATCAACTGACGAGACTCTGATCCATGATATTGAAGCAATTCCATATAATATTGTGGAGGAGCGGGCTAAATACCGTGACAGTATTTACCGCGAAAGAGCTGTTGCAAGTGAGCGTGTCCGTCTTGCTATGGGCCTTTCCCTTCGCCCGGAAAACAAAGCAGTCCATCTTACAGATGGTCTGGAAGCAAGTAATATTGATGAAAAATATTATGAGCCGCCTCTTATGCAGGTTATTCCGTCCGCATGTGCCGCCTGCGCACCGAATAAATATGAAGTAAGCAATATGTGTAAAGGATGTGTGGCTCATCCGTGTATGCAGGTCTGTCCGAGAGGAGCCATCTCCATGGTAGACGGCCGCTCCCACATTGACCAGGAGAAATGTATCAAGTGCGGCAAATGTAAAGCTGCATGTCCATATGATGCAATCGCCCATAAAGAGCGTCCGTGCGAACGTGCCTGCGGTGTCAAAGCCATTACAAGTGACGAGCAGGGCCGTGCCAAAATCGTAGATGACAAGTGCGTATCCTGCGGTATGTGTATGGTCAGCTGTCCATTTGGTGCCATCTCTGACAAATCCCAGATTTTCCAGCTCGCACATTCCTTAAGAGAAGGCAATAAGATCAGCGCTATCGTGGCACCTGCCTATATCAGCCAGTTCGGAGATGATGTGACTCCGCGTAAATTCAAAGCAGCTCTGGAAGTACTTGGTTTTTCCAATGTTTACGAAGTAGCACTCGGTGCTGATATCGGTGCAATCTCCGAAGCGCATCACTATGCCAACGAAGTAGCTACTGGCAATCTTCCGTTCCTGCTTACTTCCTGCTGTCCTTCCTGGTCCATGATGGCCAAGAAGTATTTCCCGACCATGATCGATAATATCTCTCAGGAACTGACACCTATGGTCGCTACTGCACGTAAAGTCAAGCAGGAGGATCCTGATACAAAAGTTGTCTTCATCGGACCATGTGCTTCCAAAAAGCTGGAGGCAATGAGAAAGACGATCCGCAGTGATGTGGATTTTGTTGTAACCTTTGAAGAGCTCTCTGCCATGTTTGATGCCAAAGAAATCGATCCTTCTTCCTTTGAAGGGGATTCTTCTCTGCACGACGCAACTGCCGCAGGACGCGGATACGCAGTTGCAGGCGGTGTTGCCGGTGCAATTGAAGCCTGTCTGAAGGAATACTATCCTGAAGTACCGGTACATATCGAACATGCTGAAACTCTTGCAGAATGCAAAAAAGTACTTGCACTTGCCAAGGCAGGCAAAATTAAAGGCTGCATGATTGAAGGTATGGCATGCCCGGGCGGCTGTATGGGCGGAGCCGGAACCAACGTTCCCTTTGAAAAATCCTCCAAAGAACTCAAGAAGTTCCTTGCTGCTTCCACCACCAGACTTCCTTCTAAGGAACTGGAGGATATCCAGCTGGATTAATCCGATAACCAGACCGTTCAAGTCAGATATAGTTATGAAGTATTTACATAACTAAACTTAAAATATAAAACTGCTGTCGGAAAGTATCTTTTCTTTCTGACAGCAGTTTTCAATTTCCGGAAGTCACCGTAGTATTATCTTCAGCAGCGTTTTCCGGCATCGTATATTCGGTACCTTTTAATTCGGCAAGCAATACACGTATTTTATATCCATACTTCTCTCCGGCGGCCCAGCCGCCTCCATAAGGATTCTCCTGGATACCCAGCCATTCCACATAAGGGGCACTCTCTCTTGTTACGTAATCAAAACGCTCATCGACGCATTCATTGACCAGATCTTCTGAAGAAGCATATGCTTTCAGATGCTGTACCTGTGCCCGGATTCCTGTACGCACGTCAGGGAAGCAGTTTCCGGCTACACCGTCTCCTGTAGTACCGAGACCTGCAAAGTTAAACTGCTCTGCGCTGGAATCTCCTCCATACTGAAGCCAGCCTGTTTCAAGCATAGACTGTTCAAATACTACCTCTGCGCGTACTCCCTCTGCGTCTGCTTCTTCCACAATAATGGAGCAGAACTCTTCAATTGTGCCGGCACCGCCTTCTCCCAGAATGGATGACGGATATTCTACATTACGGCTGTTGAACTGAGAAACCATATCTGCTTCTGCTACTGTGGTTTTACCCATGATCGTATAATATTCATAGGTATTATCTGTGGAGTCATCGACCCTGGAATCACCAAACACACTGGAACCGGAAGGCTTGCCGATCTGACCTTCCTGACTTAAATCGGTTTCCCCGGAGGCTGCCTCCGCTGTTTTTGAGCCGAAACTGCCGACAGCCGTCTTAATGATATCCCCCGGCACAGAATTCCAGAAATGAAGGCAAACGGGTGCCCAGATGATCAGGACACCCGCAAGTACTTTTATTCTCCAGAGAAGTTTTTTATTTTTCCCGGAACGTTTTCTCATGCATTTACTTTTCTCATAGCTGCTTCTACAACATGTCCGACAAGTACGGAAGTTGTTACGCTTCCAACACCGCCGGGAACAGGTGTGATCGCATCTACGATCGGCTCAACTGCTGCAAAATCAACGTCACCACAAAGCTTGCCTTCTGCATTTACATTGATGCCTACATCGATGACAGTCTGACCTTCTTTTACATACTCAGCACCAACAACGCCTGCGCGGCCTGCTGCTACAATAAGAATATCAGCTTCTCTTGCTACTGCCGGCATATCAACAGTCTTTGTATGGCAGATAGTAACGGTTGCGTTTTTCTTAACCAGCATCATTGCTGCAGGTTTTCCAACTACAAGGCTTCTGCCGATAACAACTGCTTTTTTGCCTGTGCAGTCGATCCCATAGTGATCAAGGATTTCCATACAAGCCTGTGGTGTACATGGCGGGAAACCGATCTGTTTGCCGGTGAATACGCCGGACATGGAAAGGTCTGTCATACAGTCAACGTCTTTTTCTGCTGCCAGAGCATTTTCGATCACTGCCTGATTCAGATGTTTCGGAAGCGGACGGAACAGAAGAACGCCGTGAATATGGTCGTCTTTGTTTACTTTGTCAATTGTTGCAAGAAGCTCATCCTGGGTAACATCTCCCGGAAGAAGGATTTTTTCACATGCTACACCAAGAGTTTCGCAGCGTTTGGTTGCACCCTTTTCGTAGGAAATATCACTTGGATTCTCACCTACACGGATGATACAAAGAGTCGGGTTTACACCTTTCGCCTGTAATTCTGCTACGTTGGCTTTGATTCTTTCATTTAATGCTGCGGTAACTTCTTTACCTAATAACTGTTTTGCCATTACTTTATTCCTCTTTCTTTAGAAATACTTATTTCAATCTGCTTAATACACTGTCTTCAGGAATACTTATTTCAATCTGCCTAATACACTGTCAAAGGTTTCTTCAGCAATTTTAGTATATTTTTCGAGCATTGCATCAGCCTTTTTGTTCAACTCTTCTGCATATTCTCTGTCCGCCATGGATTTCGTGTTGATATAAACATTCAGGCTGGCTCCTTTGAGTGCCGCACAGCAGAAAGCAGCGCCAACGCCTGCGTCGCTGATTGCAAGTTTGGATCCTTTTGCACCGAATTCAACGATCAGTTCGATTGCTTCGCAGCATTTTTCCATGATCTCCATCGGTACGGAACATGCTTCCTTAAGGACGATCTCCATTACTCTTGCTTTCTCTGCTTTTTCTTCTTCTGTTTCTCTTGGCATTCCATATGCTTTGGAAAGCGGTTCGAATACTTCTGCATCTCTCTCGATCAGACGGAGTAAGTCTTTCTGGAGCTGATCACATTTTGCTTTCAGTTCCCACATTTCTTCTTCTACGTCTGCATATTTTTTCTTGCCTACGGTCAGGCTTCCTACCATATTTCCAAGTGCTGTTCCAACTGCGCCAACAAGTGCAGATGCACCGCCGCCGCCTGGAACCGGAGCTTTTGAAGCAAGTACTTCTACAAACTCAGTACATGTGCTGGTTGAAAATCCCATTGGGGGTCTCCTCCTTTTTGTTTTATTGATTAGAACAGACCTGTGATCTTGCCGGTTTCGTCTACGTCGATCTTCTCAGCAGCAGGAACTTTCGGGAGGCCCGGCATGGTCATGATCTCGCCTGTGAGGGCTACGATGAAGCCTGCACCAGCGGAAATCTTCAGGTTACGTACGGTAACTTCGAAATCTGTCGGAGCGCCGAGTTTGGTCTGGTCATCGGTTAAGCTGTACTGTGTCTTGGCTACACAGATCGGGCAGTTGCCAAAGCCAAGGGCTTCAAGCTCTTTTGCCTGTTTCTGAGCGTTTGCAGTGAGGACAACTCTCTTGCCGCCGTAGATCTTCTGAACGATCTGGTTCAGTTTGTCTTCGATAGAACCATTAAGTTCATAGGAATATGTAAAGTCGTTCGGTTCTTCAACCAGACGGATAACTTCTTCTGCAAGTTTCACGCCGCCTTCGCCGCCTTTTGCCCATACTTCGGAAAGTGCAACGTTTACGCCCAGTTCTTTACATTTTGCTTCTACCAGGTCAAGTTCTGCCTTGGTATCGGTCGGGAATGCATTGATGGCA
>JALEHU010000033.1 GCA_022770365.1 Blautia sp.
AAGCCCTCGGAGCGTTCTACAGTGTCTGGGAAAAAGGAAATCTGGGACCGGTTGCGGATGAAAGTCACGTAATAAAAGAAGACTGCACGGTTTTGGATCCTGAAAAACCAGATGTAATAGAACTCATGTCCCCGTATGATGCGACATATGACAGCAGTATGGTACCGGCGAAAAAAGCAGGAGATATTTTGTTCAGGGATCATAAAGCGTACTTTAGACTTTTTTCATATTATTTTCAGATTACATATTTTTATTTTCGATTTCCTGAACACAATGTATGGAAAAAGTCGGTCAACCTCAGACCTCTATTTGCAAATAATAGAAAAGCTTTAAATTTAGGCATTTGTAGAGTGTGATGAAAAGGAGATTGACCGACTTTTTGGGAGAAAATGCTTGTAAGCAGAGGAAAAAAGAGGTAATATAAATGAGAAGACAGCAGAAATACTGTTGTTATACCTTACCTATGAGGAATTGACACCTTATTGAAAGGATACAGTCGCTGAAAGTAGAGTACTCGTTATACCTTACCTATGAGGAATTGACACGATTAGAGTGTTTCGATAAAGCGCGCAATTGCATGCGTAGTTATACCTTACCTATGAGGAATTGACACACTTTAGCGACCAACTAGTCGCACCTCCAAATATGTGGCAAGTTATACCTTACCTATGAGGAATTGACACTATATGTCCCTGACACCAAATAACCTCTTGACTCCGTTATACCTTACCTATGAGGAATTGACACTTGCTTTTTGCAATTGATGTTAATTTGTTACGTGTAGTTTCGGTTATAGGTTATACCTTACCTATGAGGAATTGATACCGTTGGAACCTCTTTTCAATTATAAATGTGCATTTTTCCTCTATTTTTTGACCTGAAATCTATTTAAATAACAATTCATATTTTCTATAATTAATTTATCAAAACGAATATTGATATCAAAAGAAGGCCGCCTTCATTCCCCAATCAGAAAAGTATTTCAAGTTCATAATGAATCAGCTGGTAACAACCGGATATAAAAGATAAAAACTGTTTATTCTCTATACTGATTGAAATTTGATACGATTCATAATAAAATTAATACGAATATACCCTTATATGCGGTATTACTATGTCAGAACGATAGGAGGTATTTCATGAACATCAAAAAAGCGTTTACACACGCCGGCAAATTTCACGCTGATGATGTGTTTTCAGCGGCACTGCTCCGTATCATGAATCCTGATGTGATCATTGAAAGAGGGAATCAGGTTCCCGAAGGATATGACGGACTTGTTTTTGATATTGGGTATGGGGAATTTGATCATCATCAGACAGATAGTCCTGTAAGGGAAGATGGAATACCATATGCATCCTTTGGTCTGTTATGGAGAAAATTCGGGAAAGATTTTCTTGCGGAAGATGCAGAGGAATTTGAAAAGAGTTTTATTGAACCGCTTGATGATTCTGATAATGGCGGAACGAGAGACAAAATTGCGGATATCATCAATGACTTTAACAGTCAGTGGGATCTGCCGGAGAATCAGGATGATCAGTTTGAAAAAGCAGTGTCTTTTGCCACAGTCATTCTGGAAAACAGATTCCGGATCTTCCGCAGTCAGAAAAAAGCAGAAAAAATTGTACAAGATGCCATGAATCGATCGGAACATGGAATCGTGATCCTTGATGAAGGAGTTCCATGGAAAAATATTGTCCGTGAAGATGGATACTATTATGTAATATACCCCTCTTTCAGGGGAGGTTTCAACGCACAGTGTGTTCCGGTTTCAGTGGATTCCTACGAAAACAGGCTGAGTTTTCCGGAAGACTGGAGAGGACTTGCGGGAGTACAGCTTGAAGAAACAAGCGGAATAAAAGGACTTACCTTCTGTCATAAAAACGGATTCCTGTTGGCAGGAAATGACAGAGACACTGTAAAAAATGCCTGTATCCTGTCTCTTAGAAGAGGAAACAGATTCAGATAACAGGATGAGCTGTCAAAAGCCCTGGTTTCCAGGACTTTTGATTCCGAAAAATGATTACAGCAAATCGGAGGATGTGATATTATGGGGAAGAAAATATTGTTTTCAGCGGTCAGTAATGCAGATCCGATTTCAAGAATGCAGGACGGACCGATGCTTCATCTTTGCAGGCATGAGAGACCGGATGTGGTATACCTGTTTCTCACAAAGATTTTTGTACAGTATCATCAAAGTGATGACCGGTACAGAAAAGCCATCCGCCTTCTGGAAGAACAGATCGGACATAAATTTGAAGTACATGTGATCGAAACAGACATTGAACATGCACATTTGTTTGATTCTTTTTATGATGTTTTTGAGCAGCATTACAGAAAGATTTTTGAGCAGTATGGTCAGGATTCGGAAATGATCGTGAACCTTTCATCCGGAACAGCCGCCATGCAGGCATGCCTGATCACGATTTCCGTAAACAGTTTCCGTAAGATCAGACTGTATCAGATTCCGGAAGACCGAAGCAGAGTCAATCAGAACAGAGAGCTTCCCAAAGAGTTCCAGATGGAAGAATACTGGGAACTGAACATGGATAACGAACCGGGTTCCGCCAACCGCTGTCTGGTAGTGGGCAACAGTGCTTTTAACCGCCAGATGCAGAAAGAAGCCATCGTGGAACATATTCTGTCCTATGATTATCAGGAAGCGCTGAAGATCGCGGATACCATCAAAAACAGTATTCCGGAAGAGGTATATATTCTGCTTGAAATTGCCTGCCAGAGAATACAGCTGAAAAGAAACGGTCCGGACGGTTACCTTACGATCATAAATGACCAGAAGGATAAAGAGCATTACCTGGAATTATATGCGGACATCATACCTTTCCGTGCAGACGATCAGGTGCTCCTTTATGAATATCTCCTTTATCTGAGAATCAAGCAGAAACGGGAAGAATACGCGGAACTTGCCAGAGGAATCACACCTCTTCTGTATGAATTGAGCAAATACGTATTAAAAAACGTGGGCAAAGTCGATATTGAGAAAAAATACTGTACAAGGCGAAATGGAAAAGTATATCTTGACAGAAACAAACTGGATAGTGATGAAAAAGGCAGAGAATACCTGGGATACCTTCAGGAAAGTACAAATTCTGTTTATACAACAGGCTTTCTTGCCAGCTGGCAGATCATATCCATTATTGCAGGAGATAAGGGAATCCAGTCGGAGAAGCTGAAAAAACTTTTCAAGGAACTTCGTGATAATGTGGAACAGGGAATCCGGAACATTGCGGCTCACACCATAGTTGCAGTTACAGATGATGAAATCAAAAGAAAAACAGGGCTTCATGCAGAAGAGATCATTGAAAAATTCCGACAGATCTTCCAGAATTCGGGCTTTAAGGTTACAGATGAAATCTGGAACAGTTATGACAGACTGAATGAGAAAATCATACAGCTGATCAAGATGTGATGAGAAAATACCAGATATAATGAAAAAGTTTAAGATGTGATGAGAAAATTACAGATATGATGGCGTAATTACAGATATGACGAGAAAATCCTGTAATAACTGTAAAAAGAAAGGAAAGGGAAAATGACACTGGAAAAAACAGAGACTAGAATACTGGCGATGTATGATGTGCGTGGAATCCAGAAGTATATTTACCGTACAGCCAGAGTAAAGGATGCCATGGGAGCTTCCCTGCTGGTGGAAAATATCATATACGATGCCCTGAAGACAGCAGTGGGTTCAGTTTCCCCCTGGTGTGACAAAAATGGCCCGCTCCCTTATCAGGATAATTCCAAAAGGGAAGTGGAAGTTCTTTTTATCGGCGGCGGCAACGCCTATGTACTCTATGACTCTCTGAAAAGATACCGGGAAGTCAGCCGAAAAATGTCACGGTATGTCCTGGACAGGACATATTCCCTTCAGCTTGCGGCAGCCTGGGTGGAAAAAACAGAGGATTATGCAGACGATTATCAGAAACTGAAAGCAAAAATGGGACAGGTAAAAGCGGAAATGATCCTTTCCCGTCCATACGGAGCGCTCCCTGTTATGAAAGTGGAACGGAAAACAGGATATCCGCTGGTGACAGAGAAAGAAAGTACGGAATCCAGGAACAAAAAAGGTTATAAAGACGCGAAAGCCCGGGAAAAAGAAGAAAAGATCTTTGATAAGCTTGCCCAGCAAAAGGGTGTGGAAAGTACCCTTGCCGTAGTACATATTGACGGAAACAATATGGACCTTGGCATCCTGAACCTGATCAAAGGGAAAACTGCATATGAAAGTGCAGTGAATACGATGCGCCGGATATCCTGGCAGATCAGTCACAGTTTTCGTACGGTATTTGATGAAATGTCAAAGCTGTTTAATGAAAAATCATTTTACCTGAAAGAATTTGAAGGAAAGGAATTCCGTCCATTTATCCGCAGAATCGTGACGGCAGGTGATGATATCACTTATGTCTGCACTGCCAGGATAGCCCTTGCGACTGTACAGTATTTCTTTGAAAATATTTCGAAATATACACTGAACGGGAAGACAGATCCCCAAAGCCTTAAAGTCTATGGATTCAGTGCCTGCGCAGGGGTGGCTTACATGGGCAGCCATTTTCCATTTTCCATCGCGTATGATGTTGCAGAAAGCTGCTGTGAAAACGCGAAAAGTCTTGCAAAAATGCCGGAAAACAAAGACGGCCTGCGTGTAGGAAATTTTGTGGATTTCCAGATCTGTAAAAATATCAAAACAAGAAATCTGGAAAAAGTACGAAAAAATGAATACGAAACAGCGGACGGCAAATCCCTTCTTCTTCGTCCGTATTATATACCCGGAATGAATCCGGAAGGTTTTGAAAGACTGGAAAAAGAACCATTCCATTTCCAATGCTTCAGAGACGCTGTTCAGTGGATCACAGATGAAAGAAATATCCCCCGTTCCTTTGCAAAACAGCTCCGAAACATGTACAGTGAAGGTGAAATGCCCCTGGAAACATGGAATCTTTTTCTGAAATCAAGAGGATGGATGATTCCGGAAAACAATGGCAGGGTATTTTTCAGCGATTCGGGAAAGGCCATCTGGTACGATGCACTGGAAATGATGGATTATTATCTGGATCTGGATAAATTCACAGATAATACCACCTGTTGATGCGTAAAGTAGAGGTAAAAAATGCAGAAATATCAGATTCAGATAAAATTACGAAGTGATTTATGCGTATCTGACGGAGGTATTTATAATTCCGCCGTTGATACGGATGTCTGTTATGACATAAACGGATTTCCCTATATCCCGGCAAAGCGTCTGAAAGGATGCCTTCGTGAAGCTGCCCTGGAACTGAAGGACTGGGGGCATAAGCTCAGTCCTGACAAGATGTTCGGCTGTGAAGGAAACCAGACGGGCAGCATCCGGATCGGAAATGCTTATCTGATAAACCTCAGTGAATATGAGGCACTTGTAAATAAATATAAGGGACATATGCTCCTTCATCCACAGAATATCCTTGGACAATTTACTTATGTGAGAATACAGACCTCTGTTGACCGGGAAACAGGTACAGCAGAAGAGAATTCTTTAAGAACCATACGAGTAATCAATAAAGGATGTGTTTTTACAGCTGAAGTATCCATGGATGACAGACAGGCAATGGAGGAAGTGCAGTTCCATTCACTGGAACTCTGCTGCAGGGCGCTCCGTCATATGGGAATCTCCAGAACACGTGGTCTGGGCGAAGTAGAAGTGACCCTTCAAAAAGCTGCAGATCATGAGAAAGATTTAAAGGATGCAGACGGATTAAAGGATGCAGATGAATCAAAGATTGCAGATGAATTAAAGATTGCAGATGGTGAGGGCGAGGAACCGGAAGAACAGAAAAGTGATTTTCTGGAATATGAAATCTACCTGCACGAACCTGTGATCTGTAAGAGCGTTAACGGAGAAGAAGAGAACACCATGGACTACATAGATGGCGGAAAAATTCTCGGTCTTCTTGTGAAACTTTGTAAAGAACGTTCCGAAGCAGATTTTCAGAAGCTCCTTTCCGAGAAGAATCTGAAATGTTCCAATGCCTATCTTTCTGATGGAAAACAGCGTCTCGTTGAAGTGCCGGCATCGCTGTACAGTGTGAAAAATGAAAAAAAACTGTATGCCGACAGAAGTGTTCCGATTCCGGACGGTGATGATGCCCCAGGAGAGATCCGGCAGTTAAAGCCGATGAAACACTGCTATGTTTTCCGGGACTTAAATGGTGTTCTTCATACCAGAAGCGTGGAACTCCAGGAAAGCTGCCACCACCGCCGTCCTGAAGACAAGTCCATCGGGCGGGCTTGCGATGAGGAAAGCGGAAACAGCACTTTTTATCAGATTTCCTCGATCACACCGGGACAGAGATTCCGTGGATATGTAATGGCATCCCCGGATATAATTAAGATTATTTCGCAATGTATCCGTGAGAATCCGGATATCATGCTTGGTTATGGCCGCATCGCAGAATATGGCTCCGCATCATGGCAGATTATAAAAACAGAAGAAAAAAAAGAAATAAGAAAACAGGCCGTCAGGGAGTTCATGATAAAACTGGAATCCCCGGCAATCATTTACAGCAGCAATGCCGCATATACAGCAGACTGGCATATACTGGCAGAGGAAATTGAAGCGTGTCTGAACATCAGAAGTGATGTGGTGGAAGAAAAGCAGAAATTCATCAATTATACGACCGTAGGAGGTTTCCAGGTGACCTGGGGCATGAGAAAACCTGCGCTTGAAGCGTTTGATAAAGGAACCGTTCTCTGCTATAAGTGCAGAGAAGCCGTGGAAATCCCGGTGGGAGAGACCATATGGCTCGGTGAAAGATGCACGGAAGGTTACGGAGAAGCCACTGTAACAGCCATTGAGAAAAGCGAAAAACGTGATTATTATTGTGAAAGAATCACGGAAACACAGGACAGTGACGTAGTTACCTGTAATCCGGACAGAATCCCGGACACCAATCCGGAATATCCGTTAAAGGAACTCTCCGCATCAGAGTCATCATTTCTTTGGAAATTATGTATGGACAAATTTGAACAGTATGTGTATTTCACTGCAGGCAGCAATGCATGGAACGATATCCAAAAGCCGGACTGGGATAAAGAGGTACTAAAACCAACAGTAAGTAATCTTCTGTTAATGTGTTCAGAGAGCAGCAGCAAACAGGAAGTGGATCTCGCAGCCAGAGAACGCTTTAAAAAGAAAGCAGAAGGAAAAAAGGATAAGGAAACATCATGGAATCAGATAAACAGCTGTGTCTGTGAACAGGCGAGAGAACTTCCCGGTCGTTTCATGAACGAATATGGAGTAGAAGATTTTCATATCGATCAGGAATTGGTTGAATTTTTCTATCTGAAAGAATATCTGAAGCAGTTAAAATATGCCCTCAGACATGAAAAGGAGGGGAAAGATTCATGATAAACAGAATTGTGAAGCGGATCTACACCGTCTGGAAGATCAGGCTGGATTCTCCGATGAATATTTCCGGAAGTGAAAATACTCTGACTGATTCGGACTTTATTCGAAACGGAAGCGGTGAGCTTTTTATCCCGGGAACTTCTGTTGCAGGAGCTTTTCGCAGTTACCTGAATCAGAAAAAGGATGAAGAAGGGATTTTTGGATATTCATCCGGTGAAAAGGGATTTATGAGCAGTGTTTTTTTCTCGGATATCTATTTCGATGAAAGTATAAGTGTCTCGGTGAGGGATGGAATCCGACTGGATGAGGATAAAATTGTACAAAAAAAGCATAAATTTGACACGGAAATACTGGAAACAGGTGCCTGTGGAAAGCTTTATATAGAATGTGTTATAAGAGAGCGTGATCAGGAAGCGGATTTTTATGAGAGTCTGCACAGAATCGCGGCAGGGATCCAGAATGGAGAGATCCGATTCGGTGCGAAAAAAACAAGAGGTTTCGGAAAAATCCGTATTACGGAGATTTATGAAAGATCCTTCACAAAAGAAACAGGAAAAGAATGGACAGAATTTCTGAAAGACCAGACGAACCTCAGTATTTACGATAATGTCAGTCCGGAGGAATACCTTCATGATCTTGGGGAAACAGAGCGAAGATATCTGAAAATCACGCTGCCTCTCCGACAAAAAGGCGGGATCAGTATCCGTAAATATTCCGCGCAGCCGAATAAAGCAGATTACGAACATATAACCTGCAGAGGTGTTCCTGTAATTCCCGGTTCCAGCTGGAACGGGGCAATCCGTTCCTTAGCAGAACGAATACTGGAGGAACTGGGATGCCCGGGAAGAAATACACTTCTGGACAAATGGTTCGGCTATGTTCTGGATAAAAACGACAAAAATATCATGCAAAGAGAAAAAGCCCGCAGATCCATGGTGACAGTGGGGGAGAGTGTCCTTTCTGATCCACGGGGCGACAGGTGCGTTCAAATACCGGTCAGCCGTAACCGCATCAACCGGTTTGACGCATCTACGGTAAATGGAGCATTATATTCAGAAATTGCATGCTTTAACGGACATACAGAACTGGAAATTTATATAGAAAAAAAAGAAGACTGGAACGCACTTACAGCACTATTCTGTCTTATCATGAAAGACATCCGGAACGGTTATCTTGCAGTCGGAGGACAGACTGCCATTGGCCGCGGTATATTTACCAGTGACGGGGAAATCCGTTACAGTGAACCTGTGAATGAAGCACAATGTATGGAAGAGCTCTGCAGGGTTCTTGATGCCGCAGAATAAGGGAGGATAAAGCATGAATATAGCAGATTGCAGCCGTATAAAGGAAGCGCCTGAAGCGGGATGGATGCTTGTGTATACCCGTTTTGAAGTGATTTTTGAGCCCTATGATTCCCGCGAGCTGGCACAAGAACGTCTGAAAGGCTACGAAATCCTGGAAGTGCATTTATTTGACCGGAATACAGAATACCGGTGTCTGGAATCCAGAAGTCCCAGGTTTGACGGCAGAGCAGAGACAGTTGCAGATTTTCCTGATGATGAAAATGTGTACCGGGAGAGCGTACTTCTGGAAAAGCCATGGGAGGACAGAAGACTCATTATTTTGAACCATATTTCTTATGGCAGCGATTCAAAAGACGATGTTATGGGACATATCGATAATTATCGTCTGGTTATGCAGGAAACGGTATAAGTATCCGGGAAGGAGAAGAAATGTCGAAGTACAAGTTTGTAAACCCATATAATTTTATCCCGCTCACATCCGGTAAAAAGGAAAGCAAAGCCAGGGACAGTGAACTGTTAAAAGGAGTGATCCACTATTCTGTGCTGACAAAAACTCCGCTTTTTATCCCCAATACCAGCTGTGACAGAGCACTCGTCCGCCCGGAGGAGATAACTGATGAAAAGAATCGGGAACACAAATCTTTTGAATTTTTTGCTTACGAAGATCTTTCCTGCAGGCAGGCCCCCCCGGAAAAACCTGTGTGCCGCCCTGTGATCCCCGGAAGTGAATTCAGAGGCATGTTCCGGAACTGTTATGAAATACTGACGGAGTCCTGTCTGTCTGGACTGGATGAGAAAGCGGTCCTCAGCAAACGGACAAACGAAAATTTCAAACCTGGTCTCATCAGAAGAAAGAGTAATGGTTCTTATGATCTGTATCAGGCGGAAGATTTTTTATGGAGAACAAAAGGCAAAAACAGCCAGACGGATGAGTTGTACTGGAAGGGCGAGTATTATGACCGGGAATGCTACATCCAGGACCAGATACCGGAAGGATCACTGGTATACTTTGACAGAGATACGAAGCGAAGCCAGAAATATAAGCCCCTTGCAAGAAGAGTCAGTATGACAAATAACAGCCGGGAACTGGAAGGGTATCTGATAAAGGGAGAAGAAGGACCGAAAGTAAAATGCAAAGGAGATCCGAATGTTGGACGGCCTCCTGCACAGAAGCACTGCTGCCATATATTTCACCGCATTCCGGTAACAGGAGCTTTTTTGACTGATGTTTCGATTAAGACTCTTTTGACTGTGCTTGATGAATACGAGAAGAATAAGGAACACCTGTATACCGAATATAAGAGAATGCTTCAGCAGTTCCTGAAAGGACAGGGGGAAGAGTTTTTTCCGGTATATTATGATGTTCTTCCGGGAACGAAGGCGGAACTGATGCTTTCTCCGGCCTGCATCACCAGGGAGATTTATGGAAATACGCTGGGCAGTCTGGCAAAAACGTTTCAGCCCTGTTCTGACAGTGAACATCTTTGTCAGGCATGCAGCCTTTTCGGAACAGTGAACAAAGGGCTGAATGTATCATCCAGACTCAGGTTCAGTGATCTGGAGTGTATATCCGAAGCAGAGACAGAAAAACTGTATGATCCTGTGGTAACTCTTGCCCCTCTGTCCGGTCCAAAGCTTAACAATATGGAGTTTTATGTGGAGAGGCCGGCTTTGGATGCCTGGTTCTGGACATATGATTATTACGTTGATAAAAACGGAAAGCTGCATCCCTGTACACCGAATCTGGCAGGAAGGAAATTCTACTGGCATCAGATGAATCCATGTCTGCCCAAAGATGTACCGAAAACGAATCTGAACATAACGATCCGCCCGGTTTCCGCCGGAGTGGTATTTCGTGGTTCTCTTTATTTTGACGGTATTACGGAAAGAGAACTGCAGCAGATTCTCTGGATTCTGGAAAGCGGCGATGAAAACAATACAGAGCTGAATGAAAAAAAGTACGGATACAAACTTGGTTCTGCAAAACCCCTGGGGCTTGGAAGTATTGCCTGTGCTGTGGATCAGGTACTGCTCCGGAAAATCATAAGAGATGGCAATATGATTTTTTATCAGGAAGTACCTTATGAGAGAAAACAGGAATCGGAGCTTTTTGATAGAGAGGTACAGGAAAACTTCCATAAGATTACCGATTTTGAAGCAGTTTCAGGAGAGAAAGTCAGCTATCCGGGGCTTCAGAGCGGAGAAACTGAGGAAGGATTCCAGTGGTTTGTGGACAATCACAGGGGGTATGACCACAGGAAGGGAAAAATCATCGGAATGCCCGCCAGCCGGCTTCAGATGGCTTATGCACAGTATATGAAACCTATGACTCCCGGGCTTATGAACACAACGGATGTTTTTATGCCGGCAGGCGCAAAAAGTAAAAAAGATCATTTACAGGCACAGGAAAATAATTTAAGTTCAGACACCGGATTTGTCAGGAATAAAGTGTATACGGCTGTTGTAAGAGGATTATCAAAAACCGGTAAATCCCTGAATATCGAGGCAGAGGGAATCCGTGGAAGTATTCCTCATTTTCTGGCAAAAGGAAAAACACTGGATTCTTATTCCCGCGGAGAAAAAATAGAAGTAGTTTTTGACGGTGAAAAAGTATTTCCGGATGGAAACAGGATAAAGCAGTTCCGTATAGATGGATGATGATTTTGGAGGCAGAATAATGGAGCTAAAAGAAACCGGAAAACGAAATAAACTTTTCATAAGCCATTGTTCGGAAATCGATCAGACCGCTTCTGAGATTGCGGAATATTTTGAAGCGGAAGGGATTGCGTGCTGGATTGATCACAGGGATATTTCCAGTGGAAAAAATTATATGGAAGTTATCAAAAGGGCAATCAGCAATGAATGCTTTGGAGCCATTTTTCTTTTGGAGGAACATGCCGTAAAATCAATCCAGATCAAACAGGAACTAAGTCTCTCAAACGGAGAGCAAAAGCGGGGATTCCTTATTTATCCGCTCTATCTTGCGAATGTCAATGCCGAAGACATGGATTATGTATTTACAAATAAACAGAAGACAAATGCACCGGATCCAAGATTCCCCTGGCATGAACTTGAGAAAGAGCAGCTGCAGGAATTAAGAAGCACAGTTTTCGCGGATTATGAAGCATTACAGAATAATAACGACAGGTGCGGCAGCCGGAATAGTGCAAATGCCAGCATGGCACAAAATCAGGAGGTATTTCGTGAGCTTCGTGAGGGAATCCGCAGATTTTATGCCGCAGAACATCAGGCGGAAACTGAACTCTGCAATTCAGAGCTGATCATCCCGAAAGTCAGGGAATTTGATCACTGGCTCGGGCTGGATGAGCCTATATCTTTCGAAGAAAGTGTCAAAGCTTTATGGAAGCAAAAAGACTGGAATTGTCTGTACATCGGTAAAGGAGGATCCGGAAAAACTTCCTGTCTTTATCAGTTAATGAAGGACTTTATCAATTCGTATCCGGAAAAGCTGGTCTTCTATGTAAGAATCGAAGAATGTCTTTCTTATGGTGCCAGCGGTATTGCACGATATATTGAGAAGAATTATATACGCAGATTTGACAGGATGTGTTCTCTTTATGAGATCAAAAACATGCTTTACAATTTTGATTTCCGGAAGGAAAAAGAGCCCCGGATCATCCTGATGCTGGATGGACTTTCTGAATGTTCCGGCAAGGACTGTACCACACTTCAGGAGGAACTGGACAGAATCCGGATTAACAAAAGTATTCAGCTTTTGATGACTTCATCCGGTATCTCCCAGCCGTTTTATATCGGCAGTGCGGCTGTACAGAGATTTCAGATTCAGGAACTGTCAGAAAAACAGATTGATTCCTATCTTACTCTGAATCACTGCATGCCTGATACACGGCAGAAAATCCCGTATAATATTGTTTCCAATCCTCTGATGCTGACCATCTATGCCAATACAAATACATTTATCCGAAAAGGTACGGATCAAACGGAATTTCCCTGTTATTTCAGGGAAGAAATTTCGTCCGATGCTGATATCCTGTGGAATTATCTTGAGATGACTGTGCATCGCTATTCAGGTAAAAGAGTATGTGAAGAAAGTCTCAAAAGATCGTTTCTTCTGAAGTTTATATTGCCGTATATCGCAGCATGTATGGAAGTAAATACTTCCTCCTCTCATAAAGATCTGGATGAGATACATTCTTATGTGGCACTTGATAATCCGAAAATGTTTACACAGAATGAATTTTTCCGATGTGTGGAACGTGCAGTGGAAATGCTGAAGGAAAACGCATTTCTTAATGTTTTTTCAGAATTTGACACGGAAAGATGGACAATATCTTATTCCCGTGAAGAGTGTAAAAGGATCCTGGAACATGATCTTATGCGGAAACCGGAGCTTCTTTATAAAAACGGATACGGGCGTTATTGCTTTTGCAGTACCGTCTTTGCGAAATTTTTAGCTGCTGTTCATTTTTATCATTATCTGAAGGTCCGGAATTCTGTAAAAGAACGTGCTTCGGATCTGGAGATTCCTCAGTTCAGCAGTGAAGTTTCGGTTTATCTCGGAGAACTGTGCGAGGAGCAGAAAAACCGCCCATATAAAGATGAAAATGGTAACTGGAGATTCCCCGGAATCCGGACAGAGATCACAAAAGCGCTCAGATATTACCGCCGTCAGTATGATCCCGGAGCCAAAAAGGCAGTCACAAACCTGATCCAGATCATGAAAGATACAAGAAAAAATGATCTGAGTGGTCAGGATCTTTCTCAGCTTGATCTGCGAAGAGCAACCTTTAGTCATGTGATCTGCAGCAGAAAAGGTGACAGCAGGATCCTCGCTGCAAAGTTTGACGGAAGCATTATCGATAAATGGATCTTCCAGACAGCAGGCTACAGCAGGGATCTGGCATCCGTGCGTTTTTATGAGGGAGGAAACAGCATTTTCTACACGGTAAATGACACGATTATTCTTGCAGATGTAATGGCCGGTAAGGTTCTTATGTCATATGAAATGGAAGGGGGATATGTACAATCCATAGATATTTCTGCGGACGGCAAATTCATTCTTGGAGCAGCCCTGGACAGGGGACTGCGGGAATGGAATATAAATACCGGAGAGATTACATTGAGTCTTGAGCAGGAGACAGGGATTCTGCTCAGAGAAGCAGCGTATCTGGATGAAGAACGGATTGTTTATGTCACACGGAACCGTTTTCTTTATCTTTATGACAAGGAAAAAAAAGAAAGAAAAAAGCTGGCTGATGTGAATGCCAATGGACTGACGGTAACTGAATATGAGCTGCTTATTCCCTCCAGAACAAGAGAAATTTATGTGTATGATCTTGAGGAAAACTCTCTTTTAAAAAAGTATTCCTGTGAAGGGACTGCAGATTCTTTTCTTATGAGAGCTCGAGCCGGTGCATTTGACGATATTGTTGCCGGATGCAGTAAAGATGGATTCTTGCTGGAATGGGAAAGGGATAAGACTGTTCCATCCAGAGCTTATAAAGTGGCAGAAGAGGTTAATGATTTTGTTTTATCAGAAGAGGAAGATGTTATTTACTGTGCTGCCGGCACGGATGGAATCCTGAGAATTGACAGAAACCGTATCGGGAATGAAGATGGAATCGAAATAGAAATACAGGAACCGCAGGGATTCCTATGGGCAGGAGTGGATCTCTATGACAATGCTCTCCTGGCCGCAGTCAGTCTGGAAGGCTGCGTCGCTGTGAAAGATTTATATACAGGAGAATATCGTATATTGAATCAGGCAGGAGAACGATACGAACCTCCATTTTTACACCTGGAAGGATGTTCATTCAGAAGGCTGAACCCTCTATCCAGTTTAAACGAAAGTCTGCTGCAGATACTTCGTGATCAGAAGGTCATTCTTGATCAGAATAATTGATACATGGAGAAAAAATCATGGAAAATATGGAAAAACGTTTTTTTCTTAATCCTGTAAAACACAGTGAGATGATAAAATATAATCTTGTGTATGGTCTGAGTGCTGACGCAACGAAGGAACTGTTGAAACAAGAAAAGGACACTCTGGTTCATTACCGGGGATTTTTATCCGGCATTTTTGATGATATTCCCATGGCCGAAAGCGAATATACAAGAAAAAACGGAAAAGGAAGAAAGTCCAACCCCATTGCTGATCATATGGTGCATTATTGGAATGCAGATACATGGAAGAATCAGATCTATTCCTTATATCTTTACGGAGTGACGCGCAGCGATCCGGAAAATGAAATTATAGAAGCTTATTGCAGAAATCTGCAGTTACCTGAATGGACTGCAAAAAAAGAACTGGATTATCGCGAAGATTCTGAAGCAAAAGAAATGCTGGAGAATCTCGGAATCCTTCGAAAGGATGATTCGAAGAAAAAAATCTTGGTCAGGAAAGAGTTTTCTGCGTCAGAAGATTGTTTAGACAGGCTGAAAGAGATGATCTGTTTTTTCAATAGCTTTGCTCCTTTGTCTCCGCTTGGCTTTTCCATTCTGCAGAGAATGTCCGGAAATAAGATAAAGATACCGTTTTTTGTTAAGGGACAGTCTCCTTTTCGAACACTCCGACAGGAGAATGTATACCGGTGCCTGTTAGCGATAACAAATCATTTTTTTATAGAATGTGAGGATAAACACCTTGTACAACCGGTTAATCTGGAATTTGCCGATCATTTTCTTCATGAAAAAAACTGTAATGTTTATGTATATGTCAAAGATAGGGAAGGAAAGTATACACGATGCCCGGTTCCGGACAATATCCTGCTGAAACTGGTTAAGACTAAAAAAAAAGAAAACGATTCAAATATAACAGTAAATTGCCGGGAATGGAGTTCAAAGAATGAAAATGAGTATGGAATCTATCGTATAACACTTTTAGTAAATACAATTACCCGTGATTATCTTTTGGAAAAAGCTTGCCGTATATGGACACCGGAACTCATTGAAACTGATGACAAAGACGTACTCAGGGAAATTCCTTATTATCCAAAGGATAGCCTGTGGAAGACGATGACTCTTAAGTATCATGTCTGCTTTCAGGAATACGAAGATAATGAGATCAACGAACTTCCCTTTGATGATATGCCAAATCCAGGAGATACACTCAGAGATTCCATGTCAGTTCAGGAATATTCTGAATTAATGGAAGAAACGGATGCGTATCTTCCTGGACTGAAAGATGAGTTTGAGGAACATGTTTGCAGTAATGAATATAATCTGGCAGCAGAGGAGAACAATGATATGGATTATCATGATCATACAGCAGAACAGGAGAATACATGGGATTTTGGGATCAGTCAGGAAGATACTATGGATACCTCAGTCGGCAATCACTGGGATTTTGAAGCAGAGAGTGACAGTTCAACTTCAGTGGATGCAGGTGACACCAGTATTGATGATGGTATTGACAGTGCTTTTGATGATGACTGACCTGAAAGGAAGTGATTTATTTGTATTATGATGTGATGAAAATGATGCATAAAAACCTGTCAGGTAATTGGCCTTCCTCTGAAAAATATATTTCAGGTAAAAAATTGCCGGATAATCAGCAAGTTCATATTCCTGTATTGCAGGACAATTATCTGCTTTATGGAACAACAGGATATGGAAAAACAACACTTACAAAAATAACAAGCAGGTTATGTGCAGATAATGCTAACGAAATTCTGATGATAGATTATGGTCGTCAAAAATGCTTTTTTGTGTTACACTGTCAGTATAGCAGAATAATACAAATAGACATAGGTCTGTAGAAAACTTCGAAAGGAAAGCAATATGCAGTTGTTGTTATATATAAGGCCGGAACATCCAATTTCTTTACCAATTAATTATAATCATATAATTCAGTCAATACTTTACAGAAATTTATCCTGTTCTCCGGATATTTCAGAGTTTATGCATGATACAGGATATGCCTTTAGGGACCGACAATACAAAATGTTTCAGTTCAGCCATCTGCAGGGAAGATATCGTATCAGTGAAAAGAAAATAATTTTTGATGAAACTGTTACTTTGGAAATCAGAAGTCCTGAAAACCGCATGATTCGGCTGCTTGCGCAGACGATAAAGGAGCAGGGGATATGGTTTGGGCAAACTCACTGCAAGGATATCGATGTGGAATTGAGGGACTATACAGTTGAAGAATCAGATGTTCTGATCCGAATGATGACGCCAATCACTGTATATTCAACGGACGAAAAAAATGGCAGTACTTATTATTATATGCCGGATGAAGATATGTTTTATGAAAAAATCCGCGACAATTTTTTTCGCAAATATTACGCCTACTATGGTGTGACGCCTTCATCTGAAATCACACTTCAGCCATTACGCATAATAGAAAAGGATAAGTTCGTTACACGGTATAAAAACAGTTACATAACCGGTTGGTATGGAACTTATCGAATATCAGGGAAACGGAAGTATCTGGATTTCCTATATCAGGCTGGCCTTGGCGGAAAGAATTCTCAGGGGTTTGGGATGTTTCAATTGCTGTAGCTGACAACTGTATCAATATCATACAAATAATAATAAACAGTTATTGTACAAAATACAAACAGCTATGGTACCAAAAACAAACAGTGATCGTACAAAAAATTCTTGACATTCATTTTACACTGTGATAATTTAATTAAGTGAAGTGAATAGAAACCGGAATTTGAAGGAATTCTGAAGTATGATACGGCTGGATGCTTACAAAGACGTGGGTGCTGGTTGGTTTTATGATGCGGACCTGTCGTCATATTATGTAGGTAATTGAGATTAAACAGAGATTGATTTAGACAGGTGATTTTTCATAAGTCACCTGTTTTTTTCGAAACTGGCGGCATATAACAGTTCTGTTTTACCATTGCTGTCTGCTATGGGAATATCCTGAAAACAAGGTATCCATTCATGGATTGTCCAACACAATAAAGAGGAAGAGGAGAGATCGTTATTATGATTGAAATGATTACCAATATCAACGGCAAAATCAATGGTTTTGTCTGGGGACTCCCCATGCTGGTTCTTCTGGTTGGTACCGGCATCCTGATGACAATTCTGACAAAAGTATTCCAGCTTTCCCATTTCGGGTATTGGATGAAACACACGCTTGGAAGCATTTTCACTGATAGACACATTACAAAACATACCGCTTCCCATGACAAATCCATTTCCCAGTTCCAGTCCCTTTGTACAGCACTGGCTGCAACTATCGGAACCGGTAACATCGTAGGTGTGGCTTCCGCGCTGATTTCAGGCGGCCCGGGAGCAATTTTCTGGATGTGGATCGTGGCATTTTTCGGAATGATGACCAATTATTCTGAGAATGTTCTGGGTATCTATTACCGCAGAAAAAATGCGAAAGGTGAATGGAGCGGCGGTGCCATGTACTATCTGCGCGATGGTCTCGGTGCCAAACCGGGAATGAAGCAGGTTGGTACAGTTCTGGCAGTTCTGTTTTCTCTGTTCTGTCTGCTGGCATCCTTCGGTATCGGTAATATGAGCCAGATCAATTCCATTGCCGGAAATATGAAAGCTGCATTCGGTATTCCGAATTTTATTACCGGTATCGTTCTGATGGTTCTGGCAGCACTTGTAATTCTGGGCGGAATCAAACGAATTGCCTCTGTAACAGAAAAACTTGTTCCATTTATGGCTATTATCTATATTATCGGTGCCCTGATTGTTTGTATCATCAATATTGATCAGTTTGGTGCTGTTTTCGGTGCTATTTTCAAAGGTGCATTTGCCATGAAAGCAGTCGGCGGCGGTATTGTCGGTTCCGGTGTGAAGATGGCAGTTACATGGGGTATGAAACGAGGCGTATTCTCCAATGAGGCCGGTCTTGGTTCTTCTGTTATGGTTCATTCCAGCTCCAATGTAAAAGAACCGGTTCGTCAGGATATGTGGGGAATCTTTGAAGTATTTGCAGATACTATCGTTGTCTGCAGCCTTACAGCATTTACCGTATTGTCCTCTGGTCTTGTTGATCTGGAGACAGGTGCGGTGATCACTTCTTCTGCAGGTTCCGCTCTTGTCGGAGAGGCATTTGGCACAGTATTTGGAAGCGCAGGTCCTGCTTTCATTGCTCTTGCTATCCTGTTATTTGCATTTTCAACGGTACTTGGATGGAGCCATTATGGAACAAAAGCATTTGAGTATCTGTTCGGTTCCAATGCAACCATTATTTACCGTGTGATCTTTATCGTATTTATTCTTGGCGGTGCAACCATGAGTCTTGATCTTGCATGGGATCTTTCCGATACCTTCAACGGACTGATGGCGATTCCCAACCTGATTGGCGTTATTACCCTTTCTCCTGTAGTTATGCATATTACGAAGAATTATGTAGACAGAAAAATTAAGGGCGAAAATATAAAACCAATGCTTTCCGCTTTTCCTGAAATTCAGAAAGAACAGGAAAAAGGTCTGGACGAGAGTGATTGAAATACATAATCCAATGTAGCCAATATAAAAGATATGCTGTTTGAGTTTCTGACAGCATATCTTTTTGCCTCCATAACAATCCATGCTATTCACATTCGTAGGTTTATGGAATGATAAAGTCAGATGTCGGTTATTCGGAAGATACCTTTACACCTTCTGAATTTGAGATCACCTCATACCTTAAAGAGGGCAGCAACCGGCTTGCCGTAGAAGTCTTCAGGAGAAGCAGCGCAAGCTGGCTGGAAAACCAGGACTTCTGGAGATTTTCCGGTATTTTCCGCGAGTTAAAAACATGCGGTCTCTGGAATCAGGAAGATATTCTCTTATTTACAGAGGATCTTTTAAATATACGTGATTCTCTGAATTCCATCTATGCACCGACAGATGATGGAAAGCAGAATTGGTACAGACTGCCGGAAAACTATTATAACGCAGACAGAAATAGACGAGGTGCATGAATTAAAGTTATAAAATGATTGACAGCCGTCTGCATTCTGATTAAAATCAGGGTATCTGGAGGGGCAAATGATGAAAGTAAAAATATTAGCATGCGAAACACTGCTGGATGAAATGGATTGTAATTAGAACATGATGATGTTAAAATGAAAATTATAAAGTTACTCTTTTGACAAATAAACCAGTATTATATGATACCAGGGTCAAAAGGTCACGTGTATCATACTTGCATGAAAAAACTATAGAAAAGCTTTATTGGGAGGGTAATATCAGCATGAATAACAAATACCGGATTGATACACAAGAAAACAAAGAATTTATGGAGAAAATGTGCCGGGAACTGCTTGCATTCGGTCGGCATTTTCCTTCACCGGGAGGAAGTGCATGGTATCTCAAAGATGACGGGACGCCATGGATTGAACGCAACAGAGAAACCTACGAAACGGCTCGTATGGCACATGCATACAGTATCGGAAGTTTTCTCGGATATGAAGGAAGCGAAGATCTGGTAGATGCAGCATTAAAGGGATTGAATGGAGAATTAAAGGACCAGAAAAACGGTGGCTGGTACAGTGGACTTACAGCAGATAACAAAAATCTTGCGGACAAGTTGTGCTATGCTCATGCATTTGTGATTCTTGCAGCGTCTTCTGCACTTATTGCAAAACGTCCGGGAGCAGACAAACTTCTGGAGGAAGCGCTGGATGTATTTGATAAACGTTTCTGGGATGAGGAGGAAGGCCTCACATGTGATACCTGGAACACGGAGTTCACCGTGCTTGATGATTACCGCGGCCTGAATGCCAATATGCATACGGTAGAAGCATTTCTTGCCGCAGCTGACTGTGCAGGAAAAGAAGAATACAGAGAACGTGCAGGACGTATTATCCGTCGTGTCCTCGGATGGGCAAAAGAGAATAACTGGCGAATCCCGGAACATTATACAAAGGACTGGGAACCGGATCTGGAGAAAAATATTGAAAAGCCGGATGATCCGTTTAAGCCTTATGGTGCAACACCGGGACACGGAATTGAATGGTCACGTCTGATTACCCAGTGGGCAATGTCTTACTATAAAGATGACAATGAAGAGCGTGCCTCATTTATTGAAGCGGCTGAAAATCTTTTCAACAGAGCAGTAGAGGATGCCTGGAATGCAGATGGAGCACCGGGTATTGCCTATACTACAGGCTGGGATGGAAAACCCTGTGTACATGACAGGATGCACTGGACACTTGCAGAAGCAATTAATACCTCGGCAGTCCTCTATCGTGTGACAGGAAAAGAATGTTATGCTGACAGGTTTGCAGAATTTATGCAGTATCTTGATGAAAAAGTTCTGGATCACGTTAATGGATCCTGGTTCCACCAGCTGGATGAACACAATCAGTTAAAAGAAACCGTATGGCCCGGAAAACCGGATCTTTACCATGCGCTTCAGGCGACACTGATTCCATATAACAGGGTTGATCTCTCCATTGTCTGTGCAGTAAAACAGGGTTAAATGACATTTTGCTGTCTCTTGCACAGGTAGAGGTTTATTTTTAAGAATAATAGTAACTGTGATGGCACTGACCAGTTACGAATAATAATCATTCATAATCGAGCAGGAAAGGTCCAGTCACCGTATCCTGCTCGTTTTGTCTTTTGCTGTAATGGATATAAAATAAAAAAGAATGTACATTATCAAAGTGTTGAAAACATAAAAAAAAGATGCTATGATTATGGCTGGATTATTTTTATTGCAATTACCAGATGCGCAAAAGCGCATTTATAAAGGAGTTTAGACTAAAATATGGCATTATCACCAATGATGACAGAATACCTGAAAACCAAAGAGCAGTACAAGGATTGTATACTCTTTTATCGTCTGGGCGATTTTTATGAGATGTTTTTTGATGACGCTCTGACTGTAACTAAAGAACTGGAAATTACTTTGACCGGTAAGGACTGCGGACTGGAGGAACGCGCACCAATGTGTGGCGTTCCTTATCACGCTGCGGAAACATATATTAAGCGTCTGATTGAAAAGGGACACAAAGTGGCCATTTGTGAACAGGTGGAAGATCCAAAGCTCGCAAAAGGGCTTGTAAAGAGAGAAGTCATCCGTGTAGTTACACCGGGTACCACACTGGACGCAGCTTCCCTGGATGAATCCAAAAATAACTACCTCATGGCGATCGTGTCCATGGAAGACCATTTTGGATGTGCCATTGCAGATATTACCACAGGAGACTGTTTTCTCACAGAGTTGGATAAGCCGTCTAAGCTTCTGGATGAGATCAATAAATTTGTTCCTGCCGAGATTATCTGCAATGATGCCTTTTTTGTGAGCGGCATTGATACAGATGATCTGAAATCCAGGCTTGGGATCTGTATCTATTCTCTGGATTCCTGGTATTTTGATGACGAACTCTGCAGAAGAACGCTGAAAGAACATTTTCATGTAAGTACTCTGGAAGGTCTTGGAATCAATGATTATGACAGTGGTATCATCGCCGCGGGAGCATTGTTCCAGTACCTTACCGAGACACAGAAAACAGCCCTTTCCCATATGGCTACCATACGTCCGTACTCTGCGGATACTTATATGCTCATTGACAGTTCCAGCCGGAGGAATCTGGAACTTGTTGAAACGCTTCGTGAAAAACAAAAACGGGGTTCCCTTCTCTGGGTTCTGGATAAGACCAGAACTGCCATGGGCGCACGTACTCTTCGCGCATATGTGGAACAGCCGCTGATCGATGGAGATGAGATCAACCGGCGTCTGGATGCAGTAGAAGAGCTGACCAAAAAGCCCATGCTCCGGGATGAGATCAGAGAATACCTGAATCCGGTATATGACCTTGAACGACTGATCAGCCGCATCAGCTATCAGTCTGCAAACCCGAGAGATATGGTGGCGTTTGCCTCTTCTCTTGAAATGATTCCTTATATTAAGCAGATCCTGAATGACTTTCAGTCACCTCTGCTGAAACAAATTAATGAAGACATGGATGACCTGGCTGACGTGACGGATCTTATCAAACGCGCCATCTGTGATGAACCTCCTCTTGCGCAGAAAGATGGCGGCATTATCCGGGAAGGGTATCATCAGGATGTAGACAAATTCCGCCGTTCCCGAACAGACGGCAAAAAATGGCTTTCAGAACTGGAAGCCAAAGAACGTGACCGTACCGGGATCAAAAATCTGAAAATAAAATTTAATCGCGTATTCGGCTATTCTCTGGAAGTTACCAATTCTTTTAAAGACCTTGTACCGGATAATTATATACGCAAACAGACCCTTGCAAATGCGGAGCGATATATCACGCAGGAACTCAAGGAACTGGAAGACCTGATTCTTGGCGCAGAAGACAAGCTTTATGCTCTGGAATATGAACTTTTCTGCAATGTCCGTGATACAGTCGGCAAGGAGGTTGTCCGTATCCAGAAAACAGCCAAGGCAGTGGCAGCGCTGGATGTTTTTGCTTCACTTGCGCTTGTTGCTGAGCGAAACAATTATGTGAAACCAAAAATCAACCAAAACGGTGTTCTTGACATCAAAAACGGACGTCATCCGGTGGTGGAGAAAATGATTGATCATGATATGTTCATCGCGAATGATACGTATCTTGATAACCAGAAAAAGCGGATCTCCATTATCACAGGACCAAACATGGCAGGTAAATCCACATACATGAGACAAAGTGCACTGATCGTACTTATGGCTCAGATCGGAAGTTTTGTTCCAGCCGAAAAAGCAAACATAGGAATTGTCGACCGCATTTTTACCAGAGTGGGGGCTTCCGATGACCTTGCAAGCGGGCAGAGTACCTTTATGGTGGAAATGACGGAGGTTGCCAATATTCTTCGTAACGCCACATCAAGAAGCCTTTTGATCCTTGATGAAATCGGCCGCGGAACAAGTACCTTTGACGGGCTTTCCATTGCCTGGGCCGTTGTTGAACACATCAGCAACACGAAATTATGCGGTGCCAAAACACTTTTCGCTACGCACTATCATGAACTGACAGAACTGGAAGGAAAACTTCCAGGAGTAAATAATTACTGTATTGCGGTAAAAGAAAAAGGCGATGATATTGTTTTCCTCCGCAAGATCGTCAAAGGAGGCGCAGATAAAAGCTACGGTATTCAGGTCGCAAAGCTTGCCGGTGTTCCGGACACTGTTATTAACCGCGCAAAAGAGCTTGTGGAAGAACTGAGTAATGCAGATATCACAGCCGCAGTAAAAGACCTGACAGCTCCGTCGCACAAAAAGAAGCAGAAAGTTTCCTATGATCAGGTGGATATGGCTCAGATGTCACTTTTTGATACCGTACAGGATAATGATATTGTGGAAGAGATCAGAGAACTGGATTTGTCCAATATCACACCTATGGAGTCAATGAACTTTCTTTATAATCTTCAGAACAAAATTAAAAACCGCTGGTAAGTGAGGTAGATCATATTGAGAAAAATTGCAGTATTAGACCAGCATACCATTGATAAGATTGCAGCAGGAGAAGTGGTGGAGCGGCCATCCTCCGTAGTAAAAGAACTTGTGGAAAACGCCATTGATGCAGGCGCCACAGCTGTGACTGTTGAAATTACGGACGGAGGCAAAAAACTTATCCGTATTACTGATAACGGGGCCGGAATGGAAGCGGAACAGGTGCCGCTTGCCTTTTTGCGTCACGCTACCAGTAAAATCGAAAAAATCGAAGACCTGGAACATATTGCCTCCCTTGGTTTCCGCGGCGAGGCACTTTCCAGTATTGCCGCTGTTTCCCAGGTGGAACTGATTACAAAAACGCCTTCTTCCCTTTGCGGTGTACGTTATATTATAGAGGGCGGGCAGGAGCATTCACTTGAGGAACTTGGCGCACCGGAAGGAACCACATTCCTTGTACGCAATCTTTTTTATAATACACCTGCCAGAAGTAAATTCCTGAAATCTGATACTACGGAAGGCAATTATATCAGTACTCTGATGGAGCAGCTGGCTCTTTCCCATCCGGAAATATCATTTAAATACATCCAGAATAAACAGGTGAAGCTTCATACTTACGGCAATTACAGTGTCAAAGATGTGATCTACAGCATTTATGGCCGTGATATCGCCAAAGCGCTTCTGGATGTATCCTACGAAAATGATTTTATGAAAATCACCGGATTTGCCGGAAAGCCGGAAATCTCCCGCGGAAACCGGACATTTGAGAATTATTATATTAACGGCAGATATGTTAAGAATAACACTATTACAAAAGCTATTGAAGATGCATATAAAGGTTTTCTGATGCAGCATAAGTTTCCGTTTGTATCCCTTCACATGGAGATGGATGGAAATGACCTGGATGTAAATGTACATCCCGCCAAACGTGAAGTCCGCTTTGCAAGAGGACCTGAAGTGTATGACAGCGTTTATGAGACGATCCGCAGAGCACTTACCAGGCGTGAGATGATTCCCCAGGTGACATTCGGAAAAGAGGAGCCTGTTTCCCATGCAAACGAGACGATAAAGCGTGCAGATGTGCCGGAGCCCTTTGAAACCCGGAGAAGAATGTCACCGACATTCACCCATGCGGAAGAATCTCTTTTTGCAGGAACTCTGAGCCATCCTGAGAGCACCAAAGAGAAAATTAATGCTGTACAGACTGATAATTTAGTAAAAGATACCGACTTTGTAATTCAAGAGGATTTTACAAAGCAAAATAACTCTGTAACACAAAATGATACTGTAATTCAAAATGACTCTGTAATGCGGAATGATGCTGTAATGCAGAATGATGCTGTAACACCGCAGCAGGATATTTCCTCATCAAAAGACAACGATATCATTGTAGGCAAACAGCTGGAAATGTTCGAGGAGAAGCTCCTTTCTCCAAAATCCAGAAAGCATCATCGGCTGATCGGTCAGCTTTTTGACACTTACTGGCTGGTTCAGTTTGGAGACGAGTTCTATATTATTGACCAGCATGCTGCCCATGAAAAAGTATTTTATGAGCGCCTTGTCAGACAATTTCAGGAGCAGACGATCGAATCACAGTATATAAGTCCTCCGATGATCGTAACTCTGAACTTTCAGGAAGAAGCACTTTTGAAGGCCAATGAAGAATACTTCCGGGATTTCGGCTTCGAGATCGAGCCCTTCGGAGGAAAAGAATACTGCATCAGTGCAGTTCCCTCCAATCTTTACGGGCTTACGGAAGAAGGACTGTTTCTGGACATGCTGGATCATCTGGCGGAAGAAGGGCAAAAGGATGCTTTGAAACTGTTCACATCCCGTTTGGCTGCCATGGCATGCAAGGCAGCAGTCAAGGGAAATCACAGGATGTCGACGCAGGAAGCGGACAGCCTCATTGATGAATTGCTTACCCTTGAGAATCCTTATCATTGTCCTCACGGAAGACCGACCATTATTTCCATGACAAAAGCAGAACTGGAGAAAAAATTTAAACGAATCGTATAGATTATCAGGAGGTATATATTATGCATGACAATGATCGGCAAAAGAAACCTCTCATCGTTCTTACCGGTCCGACAGCCGTCGGAAAAACTAAATTGTCTATTTCCCTAGCAAAGGCAGTCGGCGGAGAAATCATATCTGCTGATTCCATGCAGGTCTACAAATATATGGATATCGGTTCAGCCAAAATCCGTCCTGAAGAAATGAGTGGTGTTCCTCATCATCTGGTGGATATACTGAAACCGGAAGAAGAATTTCATATCGTACGCTTTCAGGAAATGGCAAAAGAAGCCATGAACGATATTTACGAAAGGGGCAGAATTCCCATTCTGGTTGGCGGAACCGGATTTTATATCCAGGCGGTTACCCGGGATATTGATTTTACGCAGGCAGAGCAGGAAGACGGCTACCGCAGGGAACTGGAAGCAATGGCACAGGAGCAGGGCTCAGAAGCACTCCATCAGATGCTGCAGAAAGTGGATCCTGTCAGTGCCGCACAAATCCATGCCAATAATGTCAAACGGGTGATCCGTGCACTGGAATTCTATCATCAGAACCACGCCCCCATTTCCGCTCACAATCAGGAACAGAAAGAACGCACCAGCCCCTATAATCTTGCTTATTTTGTTCTCAATGCACCGCGTGATCTTCTCTATGAAAGAATTGACAGGCGGGTAGATGAGATGATGGAGCAGGGCCTGCTGGATGAAGTAAAAAGGCTGAAAGCCATGGGATATCATAGAGGAATGGTGTCCATGCAGGGGCTTGGATATAAAGAGATTCTTGCTTATCTGGATGGAGAATATCCGCTGGATGAAGCAGTCCGGATCCTGAAACGCGATACCCGTCATTTTGCGAAACGCCAGCTCACCTGGTTTCGCAGAGAACAGGATGTCATCTGGGTAAACAAAGATGATTTTTCCTATGATGAGGAAAAAATACTGAATTACATGCTCTCAATAATAAAAGAAAAACAGATTCTGACAGAATAAACGGAAATGTATGCTTACGCAGACATCACCAATAAATAAAAAGGAAGGAAAGATTTCAGATAAAATGATAAAGGAAATGTATGAACAGCTTGGGATTTCTTCCCGGGTTTATGATTTCGGCCATAAAATAGAAGTTTCATTAAAAGAGCGCTTTGAGGAATTTGACAGAACCGCTGAATATAATCAGCTGAAAGTACTTCATGCCATGCAGAAAAATCATGTCAGCGCCGAGTGTTTCCAGTCATCATCCGGATACGGATATGATGATTTCGGAAGGGACACGCTGGAAAAAGTATATGCTGATACCTTCCACACACAGGCCTGCCTTGTGCGTCCCCAGATTGCATGCGGAACACATGCTCTTGCGATAGCACTTTTCGGCAATCTGCGTCCCGGGGATGAAATGCTTGCTCCTGCCGGAAAACCTTATGACACCCTGGAAGAAGTGATCGGTATCCGTCCCTCAAAAGGCTCCCTTGCAGAATATGGTGTCACTTACCGCCAGGTGGATCTGCTTGATGACGGCACCTTCGATTACGACAATATCCGAAAAGCGATCAATGAAAAAACAAAACTGGTGGAAATCCAGCGTTCCAAAGGCTATATGACACGCCCCTCCTTCTCCGTGAAACAGATCGGGGAGCTCATTGCTTTTGTAAAGGGTATTAAACCGGATGTTATCTGTATGGTTGACAACTGTTATGGTGAATTTGTAGACACCATTGAGCCAAGCGATGTGGGGGCTGATATGGTAGTCGGATCTCTGATCAAGAATCCGGGAGGCGGACTGGCTCCCATAGGAGGCTATATTGCAGGAACCAGAGAGTGTGTTGAAAATGCTTCCTACCGTATGACCTGTCCCGGACTTGGCATGGAGGTAGGTGCTTCCCTGGGAGTAAACCGCTCCTTCTATCAGGGCTTTTTCCTCGCTCCAATGGTAACAAAAGCGGCACTGAAAGGAGCTGTTTTCGCAGCAGGTATTTATGAAAAGCTTGGTTTCCCTGTGATACCGGACTCTAAAGAACCGCGTCAGGACATTATTCAGGCAGTGACTCTCGGAACACCGGAAGGCGTGGTCGCATTCTGCCAGGGAATCCAGGCTGCTGCTCCGGTAGACAGTTATGTTGCACCGGAACCATGGGATATGCCCGGTTATGACAGTCAGGTAATTATGGCTGCAGGCGCTTTTGTGCAGGGATCTTCTATTGAACTGTCCGCAGACGGTCCGATGAAACCGCCTTATGCTGTCTATTTCCAGGGAGGTCTTACCTGGGAACATGCAAAAACCGGTGTTCTCATGTCATTACAGAAGCTCGTGGAACAGAATATCGTAAAATTACCGTAATTGTTAACACAATATCTTTCGTGAAAAATGAACAGGAATAACGAACAGGAACAACGAAACATGATACAGAAAGCTGGTAAAATATGAGCAAAAAACGTATTCTCATCGTCGGCGGCGGTGCATCCGGTCTGATGGCTGCGGTTATGGCAGCCCGAAAGGGAGCTGAAGTAACCATTCTGGAACATAATGAACGTCCAGGCAAAAAAATCGGTGCAACGGGCAACGGTAAATGTAATCTCACAAATACGGAAATGCCCTCAGATGCTTTTCGCGGAACAAATCCACGATTTGTACAGGGTATTCTTGATCAGTTTCCGGTTTCTGATACAATCCGTTTTTTTACGGAAATCGGAATTTATACCGTTAATAAAAACGGCTGTCTTTATCCAAGAAGCGCACAGGCATCCAGTGTTACAGAAGTACTCTGCATGGAAGCAAGAAGCCGGAAAGTAAAAATCAAGACAAAGGAACATGTAAAAAGCATTTTCCGGGAAAACACTGTCTGGAAAATTCAGACAGAGGGATGGACTTATGAAGCGGATTCCGTGATTCTTGCAAATGGCTCCTGTGCATCCAATCTTCCAGGCTCTGACGGCAGCGGGTATGAAATCGCACGCAGGCTTGGACATCATATAATAAAGCCTCTTCCTGCATTGACCGGTCTCAAATGCCAGCCTGTTCATTCCATGTTCAGCAGGAATATCCTGGCGTCATGGGCGGGTGTCCGCACAGAGGGAGAAGTGACCGTTTTTATCGACGGAATTCCCGTATCCAGCCAGAAAGGTGAACTTCAGCTTACCGATTACGGCATTTCCGGTATTCCGGTATTCCAGCTCAGCCGTTACGCAATCCGCGCTCTGGATGAAGGCAGAGATGTGAAACTTTCGGTGAATTTCTTCCCTGAATTTACACCGGAAGCACTTCATACCTTCCTTTCTGTCCGGCGTAAAAACTGTCCATATAAATCTGAAGCGGAAATGCTTACCGGACTTTTTCCTGACAAGCTTATCAAAGTTTTGTGCCAGGCACCAGATCCTGAAAAAGCCATTTCAGACTTTCCTCTGCAGGTAATCTCCGGTCTTGATTTTAAGCAGGCACAGGTCTGCTCAGGCGGAGTGGATACCGAAGAAATCAATCCTGTCACTCTGGAGTCAGATTTTCATACCGGTCTATACTTTGCAGGAGAGATCATGGATATTGACGGTACCTGCGGCGGATATAATCTGCAGTGGGCATGGTCCAGCGGTGCAGCAGCCGGTTTGCATGCAGCGTCAGAATAAGCGATTTTCCAATCCACATACCCCGGGAGGAGAACATATGATTCGAATAACCCAGTTGAAACTTCCAATTAACCACACGGAAGAAGAGTTAAGAGAAAAGATTTCCAGGACTCTCCGTTTAGGAAAGCTTCCATTTGTTTATAAAATTAGCAGACAATCCCTGGATGCCCGTCACAAAAATGACAAAAAGTTCGTGTATACTGTTGATGTGATTCCTGACGACGAGAAAAAAGTATCTCGCAAAGTTTACAATAACAACATTATGTCAATCAAAGAAAAGCCGTACCATTTTCCGGATCCTGGTTCAGAATCACTTGAGCACCGACCGGTTATTATCGGAAGCGGTCCGGCGGGAATTTTCTGTGCCTGGTATCTGGCAAGAGCAGGATACCGCCCCGTCATTCTTGAACGGGGTGAAGAGGCTTCCATCAGAAAAGAAACTGTAGATCAATTCTGGAAGAACGGAGTGCTTGACCCTGATTCCAATGTACAGTTCGGTGAGGGCGGAGCAGGAACTTTTTCTGACGGCAAACTGAATACTCTGGTGAAAGATCCTTTTGGAAGGAATTATGAAGTACTCAAAAGATTCGTAGAAGCCGGTGCTCACAGAGAAATCATGTACCAGCAGAAACCGCATCTCGGTACGGACGTTCTCATAGGAATCGTTGAAACACTTCGCCATCAGATTGAAGAAATGGGCGGAAGCGTACGTTTTCGGTCAAAAGTAACAGATCTTAAGATCAAAGACGGGGCTCTCTGTGCTGTTGTGATCAACGGAGAGGAAATACTTCCTGCGGATATATGTGTACTGGCCATTGGTCACAGTGCCCGGGATACCTTCCAAATGCTGCTCAGCAGGGGCATTTTTATGGAGCCAAAATCCTTCGCTGTGGGGCTTCGCATGGAGCACCCGCAGTCTATGATCAATGAAGACTTATACGGAGAACCTGAAAATGAAATTCTGGGGTCCGCCAGCTATAAAGTAACTCACACCTGCGGGAATGGAAGAGGAGTTTACTCATTCTGTATGTGCCCGGGGGGATATGTAGTAAATGCTTCTTCCGAACCGGGAATGCTCGCAGTAAACGGAATGAGCTATCAGGCCCGTGACGGTGAAAATGCCAACAGTGCACTGATCGTCACAGTAACTCCCGGTGATTTCCCGGATAACGGTCCTTTAGGCGGCATTGAGTTCCAGCGGGATCTTGAGCGCAAAGCCTGGGCGGCTGGAAATGGAGCTGTACCGGTACAGACTTTCGCAGATTATAAAGATAATAAAACAACTACTGTGTTTGGTAATATCTTACCTAATATCCGCGGAACTTATGCCATGGCAAATGTGCGTTCCATCCTTCCAAAAGATATCGGAGATTCCATTGAAGAAGGAATTTTGGCATTCGGCAAAAAACTTAAAGGATTTGACCGGGATGATGCACTGTTAAGCGGAGTGGAAAGCCGTACCTCTTCTCCCGTACGAATCGTCCGGAACGAGGAACTTCTTTCAAATATCAGGGGGATTTATCCCTGCGGGGAAGGAGCCGGTTATGCCGGTGGAATCACATCTGCTGCAATGGATGGTATAAAAATTGCCGAAACCATTTCTAAAAAATACAGAAATTTTTAGGAGAGAGTGTACATCCCTTTCTTTTTATGCTAAAATGGCACCAGGCATTTTATGAGAGCGGCAGGTAATCGCCATGCAAAGAGCAATCCGTGATCTGCCAGTGGAACAGCGTCCTTACGAAAAATGTCTGAAGAAAGGTGCATCTGCTCTTTCTGACAGCGAACTTCTGGCAGTGATACTGAAAACAGGAACAAAAGGCAGCAGTTCCATCGACCTTGCAACAGAAATACTGCGCATAACAGAACAGTCATCCTATCCGGGACTTGCCGGTATCCTTCACCTTTCGGTCAGGGATCTCATGGATATCAATGGAATTGGTCCCGTAAAGGCTGTCCAGCTGAAATGTATCGGGGAGCTTTCAAAGCGGATAGCCTCATCAGTCACCAGGGAGCAGCTTTGCCTTTCCCAGCCGCAGACTATCGCACAGTATTATATGGAACAGCTGCGCCATGAAGAAAATGAACAGATTTTGTGTATGATGATGGACACCCATATGCATCTCCTTGGAGATCCGGTTCTTTCAACCGGAACTGTAAACGCCGCCCTTGTTACGCCAAGAGAGGTTTTTATAGAAGCACTTAAATATCATGCAGTTTATCTGATTCTGGTTCATAACCATCCTTCCGGCATTCCTGTTCCCAGTGAAGAGGATATTGCCATTACAGAGAAGATTTACCATTCGGGTGAAATGATCGGGATTCATCTGGCAGATCATATCATCATAGGGGACCAGAGATATATCAGTTTTAGTGAACAGGGGTTTTTAAAAAAAATCAGAAAACAGTAACACAGGATTGAAGGGACAGATATATGCTGTTTAGGAATACATATGGAATAGACCTTGGTAACAGTACCATTAAGGTCTATTCTGCATTGAGAAATAAGACCTTTTTGGAAAAGAATATGATTGCGTCCAAAGGACGCACCATTATCGCCGTGGGCAATGAAGCATATGAAATGTTCGAGAAATCACCTGCCGACATTTCTGTCAGTTCGCCGATGGCTTTTGGTATGATAGCCAATCTTGAACTGCAGGAAATTGCACTTTACTGTATGATGAAAAAAATCGACAGAATCATTCGATTTGGATCCGATATCTATTTTTCTGTTCCACTTGATATGACAGCAGTAGAAAAACGCGCATATTATCACGTGGCAAATGGGCACTGGCTCCGCAAAAATCGTGTTTTCATGGTGGAAGCCCCCATTGCAGACGCTATTGCCATGGGTGTCGATCCCGATAAAAACACAGGCAGTATGATTGTAAATATCGGTGCTCAGAGCACACATTTTTCTATTATCGCAGACGGCAGAATCATCATCAGCCGCAAGATTCCAATCGGAGGACGACAGATGAATGAGGCGATCTGTGCGGAAGTACGCAGACGCTACAGTCTCCAGATCGGTACAAGAACCGGTAAACGTCTGAAACTTGTTATGGGAAGGCTCAATGACCAGCGCAAAGACGCGCGAAAAGTGGTAGGGATTGACAGTATTTCAGGACTTCCCAGAGAAGAAGTCATATCTTCCTATGTCGTAAATGCAGGTATTATGAACTGCGTAAATGATATCGCAGCCGAAATGAAAACATTTCTTGAGAGAATTCCGCCCCAGATCTCATACCAGATCGCAAGGGAGGGTATTTACCTCACCGGAGGCAGCACAAGACTGCCCTATATTGATAATTATCTTGCCAGTTATACCGGCTTTACATTTAATCTATCAGATTTATATGAGACCTCCGCTGTATGCGGTCTCGAAAAGATAATCCGTGACCGGGAGTTAAAAAAATGGGCACAGTCTATCAAACAGCGAAAACTATAATGTTTCTATATGATACAGATTCAATACAACATCTTTTAGGGGTATGATAATACATGAAAAACCTGAAAAAGAAACTTCACTTCCGAATTAATTTAAAAAGCAGGCATCTCCTTGCCATTATGACCATGTTCTGTGTAAGTTCCATTGTTGCTACTTTTGCTTCCGGGATTACCACGGCACCGCTGGCAGATGCTGCCGGAATGATCATTGTTCCTTTTGAAAACAGTATCAGCAGCATTGGTCAATGGCTTACGGATGTACAGAAAAGCTTCCAGGACAAACAGAATCTCATTGCAGAAAATGAAAAGCTTCTGGCAGAGATTGACAATCTGACCACCCAAAATAATAATCTTCTGCAGGATCAGACAGAACTGGAACGTCTGAAAGAGCTTTACAAGCTGGACGAAGAATACTCTGACTACCCGAAGACTGCCGCAAGGATCATTTCAAAAGATCCTGGAAACTGGTATGATAATTTTACGATTAACCGCGGATCGGAAGATGGCATACGTGTGGACAATAATGTGATCGCCGGTAAGGGACTGGTGGGAATCGTAACAGCAGTAGGTCCTCACTGGGCTACCGTCCGTTCTATTATTGATGACAGCAGCAATGTCAGCGCTATGACCATCGGTACCTCTGATAACTGTATGGTAACCGGTAATCTGGAATTGATTGATGAAGGCAAATTAAGTTTTGAACAGCTTTATGACAATGAAGGCCGTGTAACCGTCGGAGAGCGTATCGTCACCTCAAATATCAGTGAAAAATATCTGGAAGGTCTCTTTATCGGATATGTCAGCGAAATCTGGCAGGAGACCAATAACCTTACCAAAGCGGGTACGATTGTCACACCTGTGGATTTTCAGCATCTCCGTGATGTTTTTGTTATTACAGTCAATAAACAGGATGCAGATTATCAGGGAATGAGTACCGGAACGGAGGAAAATGCAGATGAAGAGTAAAATCGTTCTGTTTCTGACCATTGCAGTTTGTTTCCTGTTTCAGTGTACGATTCTCCACACTTTTTCCATCGGTTCCATTACGCCGAACCTGATGCTTGTACTATGTGTTTCCATGGGACTTATGCGGGGCAGAAAATGTGGAATGTGGACCGGTTTTTTCTCGGGACTTCTCATTGATATGTTCTACGGGTCCCTGTTTGGCTTTTATGCCCTGATTTATATGTACTGCGGATTTCTGAGCGGTTATGCTTTCAGAATTTATTATGATAATGACATCAAAGTTCCAATGGCACTTACTGCTGCCGCAGACGTACTTTATAATCTGGCAGTTTATGCGCTTCAGTTTCTTCTCAGAGGACGTCTGAACCTTGGAACCTATCTGATACGCATCATTCTGCCTGAAGTGTTTTATACGGTATTTTTAACCATGCTTGTTTACCGTATCTTTCACTATATCAACTATCGGTTTATGAATGTCACCAGGAAAGAAAGTGAGTCAATTTGGGTTCTAAAATAAAAAAAATTATTAAAAAAATACGTCTGAAAAGAACTACCATCCTGGCGCTGGTTTTTGTCTTTTTTGCAGTTCTCCTGATTCAGCAGATTTTTGACCTGCAGATCATCCAGGGGGAAGATTACATCAGTAAATTTCAGACACGTACCACCAAAACCCGTGTCATTAAAAGCACCAGAGGAAATATATATGACCGCAACGGAGAAATGGTTGCTTCGAATATTCTCTCATATTCTTTGACTCTGGAAGATAACGGAAGCTACGAAACAACAAGAGAAAAAAATCTTACATTGAACGGCATTGCTTATCAGGTGATCAAAATCCTTGAAAAAAACGGTGACAGCCTTTCCCATTCATTCCATATATATGTGGATGAGAATGGACAGTATGCTTTTGATGTAGACGAAGGCTTTACATTAAGTCGTTTTCGCGCGGATATTTATGGTCATGCACTGATTGATGATCTGACAGAAGAAGAAAAAAATGCCACTGCCGAAGAAATGATCGAATATCTGAGCGGCAGCAAAGGATTCTCCATCGTACTTTACGGAGACAAGGCTTATACAGCTCAGGAGCTTGAAGAACATGGACTTCCAAGTCAGCTGACAGCCCGGGAGATACTCGATATTTCCATTATCAGGTATGAACTGAACAACAACAGTTTCATGAAATATGTACCTGTAACAATTGCGACCAATGTCAGTGAAGAATCTGTGGCTTCCATAATGGAAAATCAGTACAAACTTCAGGGAATCGAAGTAGTAGAAGATTCTGTCCGCAAATACGTTGATGATGAAAGTATGGGACCGATTCTCGGCTATATCGGCAAAGCTTCTTCCGAAGAACTGGAAACTCTTCGTGAAAAAAATCCCAGCTACAGTAATGATGCTGTTGTCGGTAAAGCCGGAATTGAACAGTATATGGAACTGACTCTGCAGGGAACAGACGGCAAGGAGACCGTATCTGTTGACAATATGGGAAAGGTCCTGAAAATTGATGAAAACACCAAAGTAGATCCGGTTGCGGGCAATGACGTTTATCTTACAATTGATTCTGACTGGCAGAGTGCCATTTATCAGATTCTGAAGCAGCGTGTGGCAGGAATCCTTCTTTCTAATATTGAAGCAATCAGAACGTTTGATTACGACAGCGTTACAGATGCCAGCCAGATACGCATTCCAATATATGACGTATATAATGCTCTTGTGGAAAACAGTGTCATTGATATAAAAAAATTCAATTCAGAGGATGCTTCTGATACAGAAAAAAATTTATATGCCAAATTTCAGCAAAAGCAGCAGGAAGTTTTTGATACAATAACTAACAGGCTGACAGGTGATAATCCTCCTGCCTACAAAGATGAGAGTAAACAGGTGCAGGAGTATCTCAGCTATATCTGTAATACACTGCTCCGTGATACTCTCGGTATAATATCAAAAGATGCTGTAGATTCTTCCGATACGACTTATCGTGCATGGGCTGTTGAAGAGAGCATCAGTCTTAAAGAGTATCTGAATTATGCAGCAAGCCAGAACTGGATTGATATTTCCGGTATTTCTCCTGATGGAGAATATCTGGATTCTGCAGAAGTTTACAGTTCTCTGACAACCTATATCACGGATTATCTCAAAACAGACCTTGGTTTTTCCAGGCTTCTGTATAAGTACATGCTTCAGGAAGACAGTATCACAGGACAGGAACTCTGCCTGGTACTCTATGAACAGGGAGTTCTTTCCAAAGATGACGGTGTATACGAATCCCTTGCATCAGGAGCAGTGGGGGCATATGATTTCATTGTCAATAAAATTGCAAATCTGGAAATTGAACCAGCCCAGCTTGCTCTTATGCCGTGTTCCGCATCTGCTGTAATCACAGATGTTAATACAGGAGAAGTTCTGGCATGTGTATCTTATCCGGGATACGATAATAACAGACTTACTAATAATATGGATACAGCTTATTATTCCAAGCTTGCAACAGATTTATCCAGTCCGTTCTTTAATAAAGCCACTCAGCAGACAACAGCTCCGGGTTCTACTATGAAGCTTCTGTCTACCATTGCAGGTATGTTGGAAGGTGTCATCGACGATGGCACATATATTGAATGTACCGGAGAATTTGACTATGTTGAACCGTCGATTTTCTGTTGGAACAAAAATGGCCATGGATCTATCGATATACGTACGGCGATTCAGGAATCCTGCAACTATTTTTTCAATATGATCGGTTTCCAGCTTGGCAAGACAGGGGATAATGAATTTTCTGAAACGCTGAGTCTTTCCAAACTTCAGCAGTATGCATCCATGATGTATCTGGATAAAAAGACCGGAATTGAACTGACTGAAGCAACTCCGCATGTATCTGACACAAATGCTGTTCCGTCTTACATGGGACAGGGTACGCACCTTTACACAACTACCCAGCTGGCGCGTTATGCTACAACCCTTGGGAATTCCGGAACAATTTACAAACTTAGTCTCCTTGACAAGATCACTGATTCCAATGGTACGGTCATAGAAGACTATACTCCCAAAATTGAAAACACGGTGGATATTCCTGATAATATATGGGATGATATTCATGATGGTATGTACCGTGTGGTACAGACACATGAACAGTTCAACGGGCTGGGTATCGATGTAGCCGGCAAAACAGGTACTGCCGAGCTGGATCTCCGTCATCCCAACCATGGTCTGTTTATCGGGTATGCTCCGGCGACAGATCCGGAATATGCCATATGTGTGCGCATTGCCAATGGTTATTCCTCAGGTAATGCTTGCCTTGCAGCCAATGATATTTTTAAATACATCTTTAAATTAGCAGATGAAGAGTCTATTTTGACAGGTTATGCTTCCAGCGATGTAAGCACAACCTCCAATGACTGATAAAACCTTCAGAGAATACCAGAGATTTGGAACATTTTTTTAGGAGGATTTGGAAACATGAGTGAAGTCATCGTCATCACATCCGGCAAGGGCGGTGTTGGTAAAACCACCACAGTTGCCAATATCGGAACCGGATTGGCTATGATGGGAAAAAAGGTAGTAGTTGTAGACACAGATATCGGGCTCCGAAATCTTGATGTTGTACTCGGGCTGGAAAACCGGATTGTTTATAATCTGGTAGATGTTGTAAACGGCAGCTGCCGCTTGAAGCAGGCACTAATTAAAGACAAACGTCATCCGGATTTATTCCTTCTGCCGTCTGCCCAGACGAAAGATAAATCTGCCGTTTCTCCGGAACAGATGATCAAATTGACAGATCAGCTTCGGGAAGATTTTGATTTCGTGCTTCTGGACTGTCCTGCAGGTATTGAACAGGGATTCCGAAATGCCATTGCAGGTGCAGATAAGGCCCTTGTAGTAACTACTCCTGAAGTATCTGCAATCCGGGATGCAGACAGGATCATCGGACTTCTGGAAGCCAATGATCTTCGTGACATTCATCTGATCATCAACCGTCTGAGACCGGATATGATTACACGTGGTGATATGATGTCCGTTGACGATGTTATTGAGATTCTTGCAGTTAATCTTATAGGAACTCTTCCGGACGATGAACAGATTGTTATTGCCACCAATCAGGGAGAACCCCTTTCCGGGAAAAACTCCAGAGCCGAAGAGGAATATCGCAATATCTGCAGAAGACTTCTCGGAGAAGATGTTCCGTTCATGGACATCCGTCAGAAAAAAGGAGTATTTGGAAGACTTGGAAGCATCTTCCATAAATAAAACGAAACAACAGGAGGGTAATCCATGAATGTTTTTCATAATGTCAGAAAACGTTCTGCCGGGTACGCTAGAGACAGAATGAAGCTGCTCCTGGTTTCAGAACGGATTGACTGCTCTCCGCAAATGATGAAAATGCTTCGAAACGATCTGATACATACCGTAAAGAAGTATGTTCTGATAGATGAAGAACAGGTACACCTTAAGATTACACAGGAGCCTCCTGTGCTCTACGTCAAAATACCTGTACAGATGAAAAGGAATCAATTGGAAAATGATTAAACAGTACAAGCTTCGCTTTTACAATTTCAGACTGGTATTTTTCCTCCTGCTGCTCAGCGGGTTCGGAATTCATCTGGTTGGGATCGCCTCTTCCGATCTGCAGTCCAAACAGCTTTTGGGAGTTGTTATGGGCGTGGTCCTTATGGTGATTCTTTCCCTTATGGACTATTCATGGATTATGAATTTCCAGTGGATCATGTATTTTTTTAATATTTTCATGCTGCTGGCAGTCCGTTTGTTTGGTGATTCAGCCAATGGTGCTGCACGATGGATTGATCTGGGATTTATCCGGTTTCAGCCGACGGAGCTGGCTAAAATTATTATTATTGTATTTTTTGCCAAGTTCTTTATGGATCACGAGGAGGATCTTAATACCTTTCGTACGATTATTCAGGCTGCTGCACTGCTGATTGTACCGCTTTTTCTCATCTACACCCAGCCGGATATGAAAAATACGATTACTGTTGCCATTCTGTTCTGTGTACTGATCTACATAGCAGGTCTGAGTTATAAGATCATCGGAGGTGCTTTTCTGATTGCCATTCCGCTGGTGATCGTATTTCTCAGCATTGTGGTCCAGCCGGATCAGAAACTGATCAAAGATTACCAGCGAAACCGTATTATGTCGTTCCTTTATCCGGAAAATGAAGAATATTCGGATGATATCGAACAGCAGAATAACTCCATGACAGCTATTGCATCCGGAGAGCTTATCGGAAAGAGGCTCTCCGGAAAAGATACCGGAACTTCTGTAAATGAAGGAAACTTCGTGGCAGAAAATCAGACTGACTTTATTTTTGCTGTAGCAGGAGAGGAGTACGGTTTTATCGGATGTACCGCTATTATCCTTCTGCTTTTGATGATCACACTGGAATGCATTCGCATGAGTCTTCGGGCCAAGGATCTGGCAGGAAAAATTATCTGCTGCGGTGTCGGTACGATTGTAGCAATCCAGGGCACCATTAATATTATGGTTGCGACGGGAATGGGACCAAACACCGGTACGCCGCTTCCTTTTGTCAGTTATGGACTTACTTCCCTTGTCAGCATGTTTATCGGTATGGGGTTTGTTCTTAACGTTGGTCTTCAAAGCAGTGCATACAATAAAGAACTTCAGAAAAAGAATATCTATAAGAAAGAGGAATACCTATGAAACGCACAACATCAAACAGTGCCAGAGCAGCCAGAATCAGACGCAGGCGGCGTAAAAAAATCATCAAGACGGTGTTTTTGCTTCTTCTCATGATTCTGCTGGCTGGCGGAGGCGGTTATCTTGTTTATACACTGAATATGGGAGCTCTCTCTGAGCCGTCAGAACCATTCAGCTCTTCGATGGAATTTGCAGGTTCTGACATTTCCGTAGGCCAGAAGAGAGCAAAATCTTTTGCAGCAGATCTATGTGTTGTAGAAAGTGATGTTCCTCTTGAATCAGCATCTCTGGAAAGCGGACAGACAGGCCTTCTCCTGGATCTCAGCAACAAAAGTGTTCTTTATTCCAGCGGTGCATATAATCGTGTCTATCCCGCAAGCATTACAAAAATCATGACCGCTATGCTTGCACTGAAATACGGGAACCTTGATGAAACGGTTACCATTACGCAGGAGAACGTTACTCTGGAAGAGGGATCCCAGGTATGTGGATTCCAGGCAGGAGATAAACTGACCCTGAATCAGCTTCTTCACTGCCTGCTCGTTTATTCAGGAAATGATGCTGCCTCTGCCATTGCTGAATACGTGGGCGGTTCTACATCCAACTTTGTTGACATGATGAATTCATATGCAGCAAAGCTGGGCTGTACAGGAACGCATTTTACAAATCCCCACGGGCTTCAGGATGAAAACCACTATACAACCCCCTACGATATTTATCTGATGCTGAAGGAAGCTTATAAATATCCTGAATTCACAGAAATTACACAGCTGGCTTCCTACACTGTGGAATACACCAGAGCAGACGGTTCACAGATGGTCACTTATCTTGATGCAACCGATCATTACCTGACTGGTGAGGCCAGTACCCCAAGAGATGTTACGATCCTCGGAGGAAAAACAGGAACTACCAGTGAAGCAGGCAACTGCCTTGCGCTTCTGTCTCAGAATGCATATGGAGATGCATTTGTATCAATTGTCATGGGAGCTTCCACTAAAGAACTTCTGTACCAGCAGATGAGCTCACTTCTTGAAAATATTAACCGTACTGCCTGAAATTATTTCTGAAATTCATTAATTTTTATAAATTAATGATTGAATTCTATGATAAAATGCACTATAATTGAAACATATTAATTATAGAATTTGTTCAAAATTAATATTATATGTGTCTAAGGAGGAAAAGCAGGATGGTTGAACTGATTGTAGGAAAGAAAGGCAAAGGCAAAACAAAAGTACTGTTAGACAGAGTGAACGGCGCGATTAAAGACGCAAATGGCAGCATTGTTTACTTAGACAAGAGCACGAAGCATATGTATGAGCTGAACAATAAGGTCCGTCTGATTGATGTTTCCGGTTATCCACTGAAAAATTCTGATGAATTCATTGGATTTATCTGCGGTATCATTTCTCAGGATCATGACCTTGAGCAGATATATCTCGACAGCTTCCTGAAGATTGCGAAACTGGAAGATCAGGATGTCACCGGTACACTTGAACAGCTTGATGCCATTGGAACCAAGTTTGGAGTATCTATCGTTATCAGCATTTCTCTTGATAAAGAAGAAATTCCGGCAGCATTCCAGGAGAAAATAGCTGTTGCATTATAATTCACTGTAGCTGGAACATACATAAAATTGCCAAAGAAAAAGGACAATGCTTCGCATCAGATAATGCGAATGCAATTGTCCTTTTTTGCAGAGAAATTTACAATTGAAGACAAAGAGAACTGAAATCAAACAAGTCACCTAATAAGCAATTTGTTTTGGGCTTGAATACATCTATAACAGAGTGAAGCGTTTTTTCACATTTCTTCTCATCTCGGAGGACGCTTAGTACATATGCAGTATTGCGTGCATCGATTAATGCGTCGTGTGCATGGCCCTTGAAGTCTTCTCCTGCAAACATAACAGCATCAGATAAAGAGATACTGCGATCCATTCCTAGAGTATTTACATATTCTGCCTGCAGATCTGCCCATTTTTCATTTATAAAGGATAGTTCGGGTGAATCCGGCTGGATTTTTTTTAACTGGATTTCTCTTTTCATGTGTGTCTGGTCGCTTGTACTCCACTGAATGAACTGAACCTGGTCGTGGATATGGGAATACCAGGAGCCGAATGCTTTTAAGGCTTCTTCAAAACAGGGCGCAGATTTCACCATACTGGTAGTAATTCCTGTCAGTTTTTCATAGTTTTTCCAGATTCGGTTATTGAATTGCGGCTTCACAAGTGTAGCAAAACTGCTGATTTCCTGGAATTTTTCATCCAGTAAAACGGCTCCGATCTGGATAATTTCCTGTGAGCAGATATGATGTTCCTGTTTATATTTTGTGGATATGGGATTCATTTCAAGATCGATTACGATGTACTTCATACTCTTTACCTCCGTTGGATGCTTTCTGATGACATGAATGTTTTCTGATTACATATTAATGTAATGGACGGAAATTTTTTTAAATTTTTATCATTATTCCTCAGTTTCAATCCTCAATTCTGATTTTGTGTGGAGATGAATATTGTGAAGTGTTATTCAGGGAAATTTGTAGATGAGAAGAATATACTGGAGATGGTTTAAAATCATTTTTAGAATAAAAACCTGTTCACCGTAAAAGATTGCTTTAACTTTTTTCAATTGGCTGAATGATACCAGGCAGGAATAACAACGACAACTGATGTCAAAGCTTTTCCTGCCTGGCACATTTATATCAGCACTTTGTCTTTATTTAACTTCTACAAGTTCAATCCGGAAGTTCAGTTCTTTTCCTGCCATCTCGTGGTTGGCATCGAGAGTGATGGTGCTGTCTGTTTTTGCTGTGACTTTTACCGGGAATGGCTGTCCCATGGCATTTGTCAGATAAACCTGCTGTCCTACTGTCAGGTCTTCGGAACCCGGCAGGTTGGCAATCTCAAAGGTCAGGATTGCATTGGGATCCGGCATGCCGTATGCTTCTTCCGGGTTGAGATGAACATCTACGATCTGTCCGATTTCCATATCAGCAACAGCTGAATCAAAACCTTTGATCATCATGCCGGCACCGCAGACAAATTCCAGCGGTTCTCCGCGGTCATAGGAGGAATCAAACTGGGTACCGTCGTTGAAGGTGCCTTTATAATGTACACGGCATGTTTTGCCGGCATTTTTTCCTTCCAGTGTGAGATGATTTCCGCATCCGCCGCAGGAATGGCCCTCTCCGTGTCCGCCGCAGCCATTTTCTCCGCAGGAATGACCTTCTTCATGATCATGATGATGGCAGTTGGAACCTGTGGAAACGAGTTCTCCTTTTAAATAAGTTTCGATTACTTCATCTGTATTCCCAGACGCTCCTGCAATCAGTTCAATTCCGGCTTCCGTAAGCGCAGTCTGAGCACCGCCGCCGATTCCGCCGCAGATCAGTACCTGAATTCCTTCGTTTGCAAGAAGACCTGCCAGTGCTCCATGTCCAGTGCCGTTGGAATCGATGATCGTACTGGATAAAACCTGCTGATCTTCTACTTCATATACTTTAAAATGTTCTGTTCTTCCAAAATGCTGAAATACTTCTCAGTTGTCATAGGTTACCGCAATTTTCATTTGTAATTCCTCCAGGTGGTATATTTTTTTATTCGATTTATCCTATCATAGATTTGCAGATTTCTCCATAGGAAAATGATTTTGTTATGAAAAAGTATTGTGATTTTTTTCATAGAAAAATGTATAGGATTTTCCTGTGGAATGAAAAACGAGAGTGATTTTTATGTCATAGAAAAATGTAACGAATTTTCCTGTGATATGATGAACTATTGTGATTTTTATATCATAAAAAAGGCAAAGTAGTTTTCTTTGATATAAAAGTAATACACCAGGCTGCAATATGCAATACAGCCTGGTGTAAAAATGTGTAAAAATCACCTGATAACTTTACTTACAGATGTATCCGGACCATTGAGGAATGCAGCTATTATTCTGCTGCTTCTTCAGTCGCTTCTTCGGTTGTTTCTTCAGAAGCTGTGTCTTCTGCAGACTCTTCGGTTTCTTCCACAGCCGGTTCGAGATAGAAAATAAATTCTTCATCCATAACTGTGTAAGACAGACTTAATGTGCCGTCTTCATGTAACCGGATGTTCCATACACTGTCTTCGGAATATTCATATTCAGCCGGAGTGGTAAATGTCAGAACTCCATCTTTGAATTCTCCTTCCAGGTCTGCAATTTCGTACTTGCCGAAAAGCATTCCACCTCCAAGTGTGAAAGTAACAAGGTTATCCTTGATTCCAAGTTTCAGTTTTTCGATTTCCATCATTTCGAGAGGTGCTGTCATACCATAAGCGGATACCTGACTGCCAGACCAGTCACCGGCAAAATCTTCAATTTTGGCATCGGTAACGATTTCTGCAGGAACAAAATGAAAAAGAATAATCACGGATGATAATAGCGGTGATCACACAGAGGATCACCGCACATCCGACACGTATATGGAGTTTTTTCTGCACTGCTTCTCTCCTGTCAATGATCAGATGAATTCTTCAGGAATTTGTGTCAATTTCCATTGATATTAACGAGCAGGGAACTCATCTGCTGATACAAAAGTTCCTTACTGGAAGCTCCCATGACGATGGAAATATAGGGATTTCCATATGCATTCTGGGAAAGAAGAGCCAGGCAGTTGCCTGCTTCACTGGTGGTACCGGTTTTTCCGCCCAGGATCGTAACATCTCTGGGAGTGCTTGCCTCTCCGGTGAGATAATGATCCGTTGCATCAAGGTAGGTGGCCATCTGAGAGCCATCTGCCCGGGTATATTCCACAGTATAGGATGACAGCTGTGTGATCTCCGTAAACTCCGGATATTTCAGTGCTTCTTTCAGCATCAGATAAATGTCGTAGGGTGTGGTGTAATGGTTTTCATCCTGAAGTCCGTGAGGATTGGTGAAATGGGTTCCTGTACAGCCGAGTTTTGCTGCATAAGAATTCATCATGTCTACAAAATTGGAAGTAGACCCTCCCACATATTCCGCAATGGCAGAAGCCGCATCGTTGCCGGAATAAACAAGAAGACAGTGGACCAGCTGATCGAGGGTCAGTCTATCTCCTGCCTGAAATCCGCATACCTGAGAACCTTCCTCAAGTGTCACGTTCTCCTGTGTAATGGTAACCGTTTCATCCATATTGCCGTATTTCAGAGCCAGCATGGCAGTCATAATCTTTGTGATACTGGCAGGATAGACACGGTTATAAGTTCCATTGGAATAAAGAACTTTCTTGTTGGAAAGATCAAAGAGAAGGCCTGACTGACCGCTTTCCAGGGAGACAGAATCAAGAGGAACATCTTCTTCCACGACACATAAATCTGCTGCAAAGGATTTGGCGCGTTTCTGATCTACAGACAGATCGGAACCGGAAAATTCTCTGGAAGCACGGAAGGTTTCCGGAAGTTCGGCAAGTGCTCCCATATTCAGGGTATAGACAAGATACCCGCCTCCGCCTGCAAGAACTGCCATAAGGAGAAGCAGAAGAATGGTCTTCATGATTCTTTTGCGTTTACGACGTCGAATTCT
>JALEHU010000048.1 GCA_022770365.1 Blautia sp.
ATTCATCAAGATTAAAAATAACATTGTTTGACATGAGCAAAAGCTCCTTTCTGATAGGAATCCATTTCCAATCTGGCAGGTACACAACCTAGCGCGTTATTCGGGTATGGCCTTCTGGCTCCCAACCAGCTAAAACATAAAGCCCTGTCGAATGGACTAATTGACTTTCTTGTAGGTATCTGCTGATGATTCAGCATCCCAAGGAGGCGAACATTCTTTGTCCTATCCTACGAGATAATACCTTATGTTTTAACTGGTGTCTATCAGGAACCGTCAGACATGATAATTATTTAAGATAACATCTGATGAAGGAAGAACACCTTCTTCTGTTATCTAATTTATAGAAACTTATTAACCAAGTAGTCTTGATTGACTACATCATTATTATACTAGATCTGCTAACAAAAGAGTTATCTTCACAGATGATCAGGGAGTGAGGGGGAAAACGTATGCCTTCATTGATGGTGTATACGGAAGAATGTTTTTACTATAGGGAGAACATTCATGTGGTTGCCAAGCAGGAATTTATGAATCCGGATGTCACAAATCTGAATTTTTATAATGAGTTTGGATTTTGGTTTGGGATTGACATTGGGGCTTCGCTTTATTCTTCCAATGATTTTGAACCGATATTGGAGGAGGAATTGCGGCGGCATGGTCATTCACCGGAATTGCAGTATTCCCGTAAACATTTAGAGTATAGTTACAGTGATAAGAGAGTTCTCGACACGGTTGATTTCTATATTACAAAGACGGAGAGGAAGAATGTATTAGCCGTGATGGAGCAGATTAATCATTCAAAATTTCTTAAGAATTATGAGGTGAATTCGAATTTTCATGATTATATTTCGATTCGGCAATTTACGGATTCGATTTTTTATAGTATGTTTACAGACAATCAATCAGAATAGGGAAATAGAAATGATACGCGCTTTCGGTTAGTCCGGGCGCGTATTTTGTATGGTATAAAACACGTGTTGCACGTGAGTCGTAATAAATATGTAATTTAAAAACAATAAACAGTGTATAACAGTTGACAACAGTATAATGGTGTTATATACTGTTATATATGGAGGAACATAATATGCATATTATCATTAACAATTCATCCATGATCCCTTTGTATGAACAGATTATGGATCAGATTAAAGCTGCAATTGTAAGCGGAGAACTGGTTGAGAATACCGCTCTTCCATCGGTTAGAGTGCTGTCACGGGAACTTAAAATCAGTGCACTTACAGTGAAGAAAGCCTATGATTTTCTGGAAGAGGAAGGTTTTACCATTACGGTACATGGAAAGGGAACCTACGTGGCAGCTACCAATCAAGAACTGCTGAAAGAGGAGCATCGTAAGGAGCTTGAGGCGAATCTGGAGCAGGCGGTGGAAAAGGGAAGAAGAAGTGGAATCAGTGATGAGGAAATCAGGGAATTATTTGAGATTATTATGGAGGAATAACTATGCTGAAAATTGATCATCTAGTCAAAAGATATGGAGCGTTCACTCTGGAATGTGACATGGAAATAAAGCCTGGATGCGTAACGGGACTGATTGGAAAAAACGGAGCCGGAAAGAGCACTGCTTTTAAGGCTGCACTTGGTTTGATCCGTACGGATGGTGGAAGCGTAAAAATTTTAGGAAAGCCAATTGAGCAGCTTACGGCAGCTGATCGCCAGGGAATTGGAGTAGTTATGGCCGATTCAGGCTTTAGCTCGTTTCTTTCGGTAAAAGATATCGCGATTATATTAGATAATATGTATGATAAGTTTGATAAGAGCGTATTTTTAGATGAATGTAGTCGTTCGGAACTGCCGTTTGATAAGAAAATCAAAGATTTTTCCACAGGAATGAAGGCAAAACTCAAGGTTCTGATTGCAATGAGCCATGAGGCATCCCTGTTGATTCTGGATGAGCCGACAGTGGGGCTGGATGTGGTGGCAAGAGATGAAATTCTTGATCTGCTGCGCAGATATATGGAGGAAGGGAACCGTTCTATTCTGATCAGCTCCCATATTTCATCTGATCTGGAGTCGCTGTGTGATGATCTCTATATGATCGATCATGGGAAGATTCTTCTGCACGAGGAGACGGATGTTCTTCTTAGCAGTTATGCGATGCTGAAGCTCAGCAAAGAACAGTACGAGAAGATAGATCGGCAATATCTGCTTCGGAGTAAGGAGGAGGCATATGGATATTCCTGTCTTACCAATGAGAAACAGTATTATGCAGAGAATTATCCGGATATTGTGATAGAAAAGGGCGGAATTGACGATTTGATCGTAATGATGGCAAATGGTGCGGAAATCAGGAAAGGAGCAATGAGATGAGAGGATTATTAGTAAAAGATTTACGGCAGATACTACAGCAAAAGAAATTTTTGGTGATTATGCTTTTGCTGGCATTCTTTCTGAATATGAACACGGACGGAAGCTTTGTGTTTGGGTATCTGACATTCGTAGGTGCCTTCCTGGTGCTGAACACTTTAAGTTACGATGAGTACGATAATACGTTGCCGTTTATATTTACACTTCCAGTGGAGCGTAAAACATATGCGATTGAAAAGTATGTGTTTGGGTTGCTGGTCTGCGGGACAGGCTGGTTGGTGGGACTTGTGGTTGCGCTTGTTCAAAGTCTTTTTACAACGGGGGTGTCAGTGAGGGAAATTCTGATTGTCTGTCCGATTTTTATTCCACTCTTTATGCTGATGTTGTCCGTTATGATACCATTTCCGTTGATCTTTGGACGGGAAAAGGGAACTATTGTAATGATGGTTGTTATGAGTGCGTGTATCGCCATTGTATATTTATGTGATCGTTTTTTGGGTACACGTGGAATGTCTTTGGGTCAGTTGCTGGATTCCTTGTCGGGCATGAAGCTTGGAATGCTTGAACTTCTGGCCTTTGGTGTGGCACTGCTTGTGCTTGGCATATCCTGCAGTGCCAGCGTGGCCGCAATGAAAAATAAGGAATTGTAGCACGATTAACCTTTGAAAAAGTAATGTATAGCAATTATAATAAAAACGTAACTGATATGGAGTATGATGCCATCATCAAAACTGCATATGAGGAAAATCCACTTCCTGAAACTCCTGCTAAAAAGCGCGGTCGTAAGAAAAAAAGCAAAGTATTAAATTTAATCTGCAGACTGGATAATTACAAGGAATCAGTCTGCCTGTTTATAAAGAATCTCTGTGTACCCTTTGATAACAATCAGGCGGAACGCGATCTGAGAATGGTAAAAGTAAAGACCAAGGTCTCGGGATGCTTCCGATGTGAAGAAGGAGCACAGGAATATCTTACAATCATGAGCTACATCGGATCAGCCCGCAAGCATGGAATCAATGCTTTCACGGCTATCTGCGAAGCGCTGAACGGAAACCCGGATATCATTTTCAACTAACGGGGTTCTGAACAGATACAAATAAACAAAAAAATTTGCACTGCTGTCACAGGCAGTGCATTTTTTTATTTTGTTTTTTGTTCATATGGTCTGACTGACTGGTACAGCGGCTTCACGTTTTTTATTCTTCCGGCGTCTCCTGCTCTGCTGCGTCCATCAGGGACTCACCGGTTCGCTCCCGGGCATTAATAGGCTGTCCGCAGTATTCCTGGATCTCAGACGCATATTCCCTGGCATCCTCCGCCTTGCCCTTGCTGACAAGCACCACCTTCTCAACTCCGCTATACTGCCCCGGATAGCTTTCCGCCACCAGAATATCTCCGTAAAGCTTTAGTTTGTCACCTGTATACAATTGCTCCCGTGAAATTTCTTTTCCATCTCTATTGTAAAGAATACCTTCCGGAATATCAAATGTGACCAGACCGCCTCCGTTATCAACAAAAATATAGTCTTCTCCTTTTGTTCCCAGGGCAACATACATCACTTCTATACCGCCGGTTTCATTTTCAAATTCTTCAGCTCTATCCGTCTCTTCCTGGGCCTTTTCTTTTTCTGCCTGCGCCGCAACAAACGTCCAGAATCCGCCGGCCATAGCCAGCAATGCCAGAACAAGCACTACCATCAGCGCAACTCTCAACTTATCTTTCATACATTCACATTCCTTTCTGTAGTCAAAGCGTCAGGCGGTTATATGGAATTTCCTCTTTTTTCAGGATTTCCATTTCTCTTTTATGACAGGTGCTGATGATCACCTGGCGCTGTTCTTTGTGAAGCCATCTGAGCACTGCTGCCAGCCGTTCTTCATCATACATGCCAAACACATCATCCAGAATCACAGGAAAGCGCTCCCGGCCGCACAGCACCTCTCCCGCTGCCATACGAAGAGCAAAATAAATCTGCTCCATGGTTCCTCTGCTGAGATTTGCCAGAGGTACCGTCCGTTCCTCTGTATTTACCATCATATGCAGGCCTTCATCCATCAGAACTTCCGTATATCTTCCTCCCGTGATCTCACTCAGAATCTGGGATGTCCGCCTCCGCAGTCCCTCTCCCACATACTTATGAATATTGGAAGAAAGCTTCGAAATCGTCTCCATTGCAAGATTCAGTGCCTCGATTTCCATCTCCTGTGCAAGAGGCAGATAGACATTTTCCTGCATCTCCTGATAGTCTGTCCTGAGATTTTCCAGCGCCTTTTCTTTTTCTTTCAGGGCCTCATCCAGATTTTCCCGATTCCAGCGCATCTTCTCCTGTTTCTGAACCCAGCGCACTTTCATTCGTTTGCGCCTCTCCAGTTCTTCCGATAGATTTCTGATATGGATAAATTCCCATCCCAGTGCCAGAAGTCCCAGAATTCCCACAACAACCCGTGGCATAACCGATCCCGGCATCATTCTGCCCAGAGCAAAAATTCCTCCCAGAGCCACAATGACCGTGGCCAGCATGGTGGCATAAAACGAAGTCTGATTCTTCCGGATTTTGTCAATTCTGTCATCCAGGATCGCCTCTCCGTCACTCTCTTCTGTCATATGCAGAGATTCCTCCCGTGCCCGGAGATCTTCCTTCTGCTCTTTAAGGTTCTGCATTTCATTGCAGATATAGTCCATATTCGCAGAAAGCTTTTCCTTTTCTTTTTCTGTTTCTTTCTGCTGCTTCTGCGCCTGTACCTGGTAGCCTTTTCTGGACATTTTCAGCATCTGCATGGCGCGTCCGATGTCCAGTTCACTGTCTCCGGTTCCCTGATAACTGGCCATATAATTCTGTAGTTCCCGGACAAGATCCTGACCTGTCACACTTTTTAACTGAGCTACAGAGACAGTATTTTCATATACTACCTCACTGACACCTCCAAGAACTGCATCAAGATCACCCTTATCCAGATCAAGAATTTCTCCATCATCCTCGCAGAGAAATTCTGATGACTGGTCTCCTTTATAAAAATTCCGCGTAAGCCGGAAATTTTTCCCGCCGTTCTCAAACCACAGAGTGCCGCCAAAAACCACCGGATTTTCCCAGGGCTCATAAGTGCTGTAGGTATCTGTTCTGGCTGCCTTTCCACGCTGTCTCTGGATACCGTAAAACATGCTTTTCAGAAAAGTATGAACCGTGGTTTTTCCGCTTTCATTTTCACCGTAAAGCACATTAATCCCCGGTGAAAGTTCCATTGTTTTGTCATGAATTTTCCCAAAATTTTTGATTGTAAAGCGTTTAATGATCATATCTTTTTTCATATAATGTCTGCCATAATTCTGAATTTTAATCAACTGCTTTATTATTTAAGATACATTGTGCTGGATTCCAAAAGCGCCTGCAGTCCATAGTAAAGAGCCTTTTCTTCTACCAGTGTCATGTCTTTTTTCCGGAAATATTCGATATAATCCCCTACCAGAGTGCCGCTGTACCGTCTGGAAAGAGCCTCCAGGTCATAGGCCGGACGGGTCTCGTCCAGAATCTCCGCTACATTTCCAAAAGCCTTCAATTTTTCCGGAAAAAGGAGCGTTTCCGGCGCATGACAGCCCTGCAGTACCACTTTATAAATGTTCTTTCCGCCCCGTTTCATGATGTCCATTTTCATCATTTCTTCCAGAGAAAACTGAGTGGAATCCTCTCTGACTGTAAGTATCAGTTTCTGATAAGAGCGGCATGCAAAAGGCACAAATTTCGTACGCACCTGACCGTTTTCAAACCGGCCTTCCACATATCCGTGTTCTCCCATATCATTGCGGTCAATGGGCTCCAGAGCACCACTGTAGGCCATTCTGTCCCTCATAAGCGTCTGCGGTTTGTGGATATGACCCAGGGCAATATAATCAAATCCTGAGGCCGCAAGGGCAGTCATATCCATAGGGATATGGGATTCATCTCCGCCGTGAGCCAGAAGAACATGAAAGCCATCCTGCATCTCCGGCTTCAGAGAATCATATACTGGTTCCCGTATCTCCCGATGTTCGTAGCTGAGCCCTGTCACCCAGGCGTCCAGACCTTTCGCCTTCACCACTGCCGGGGATTCACTGCCGAAAAATACCACATTCGGCTCCCACTGAAAGGTCCGGTAAAAGGAATCCTGTGCCAGATAATCGTGATTGCCGGCCATCACAAAAACCTGCGTATCCGGAATCGTGGAAAACAGATAATTTACTTCTTTCAGTTCCCGCAAAAGAGGCTGACGATGGAACAAATCTCCGGCTATAAATAACAAATCCACCGGATTCTTGCTGATTGAAGCAATCACCCGGCGGAATGTCTCCCAGATCTCTTCCTCCCGCTCCCTGCTCCATGGGCAGCCCCTGTCCGGAACCGCCCCCAAATGCACATCTGCAAGATGAATAAATCTAATCATTCAAAATAACTCCTTATAAATCGCAATTCTTCACCGTTCTCGGGAATGGAACCACATCACGGATATTGCCCATTCCGGTAAGATACATTACGCAGCGCTCAAATCCAAGACCGAAGCCGGAATGACGTGTGGAACCATATTTACGAAGGTCTGTATAGAATTCATAATCTTCTGCTTTCAGTCCAAGCTCTTCCATACGGTTTTTCAGCTTGGTATAGTCATCTTCCCTCTGGCTTCCGCCGATGATCTCACCGATTCCCGGAACAAGACAGTCCATTGCAGCAACGGTTTTGTTGTCATCGTTCATCTTCATATAGAACGCCTTGATCTCCTTGGGATAGTCTGTAACAAATACCGGTTTTTTGAAAATCTGCTCTGTCAGATAACGCTCATGCTCTGTCTGCAGATCACATCCCCAGAATACTTTGTAATCAAATTTGTCATTATTCTTCTCAAGAAGTTCAATAGCTTCTGTATAAGTAACATGCCCGAATTCGGAATTTACCACATGATTCAGACGGTCCAGAAGTCCCTTATCTACAAAGGAATTGAAGAAGTTCATTTCTTCCGGCGCATTCTCCAGAACATAGCGGATCACATATTTCAGCATGGCTTCCGCAAGATCCATATTATCCTGCAGATCTGCAAAAGCGCATTCCGGCTCGATCATCCAGAACTCTGCCGCATGACGGGTCGTATTGGAATTCTCCGCACGAAAAGTCGGTCCGAATGTATAAACATTGCGGAATGCCTGTGCAAATGTCTCTGCGTTCAGCTGTCCGCTTACGGTAAGGTTGGTCTCCTTGCCAAAGAAATCTTTACTGTAATCTACATTTCCCTGCTCATCCAGCGGAGGATTCTTCATATCCAGAGTCGTTACCTGGAACATCTCTCCTGCCCCTTCACAGTCACTGCCGGTGATCAGCGGAGTGTGTACATACACAAATCCTCTCTCCTGGAAAAACTGATGGATCGCATACGCACAGAGGGAACGAACACGGAACACTGCCTGGAACGTATTGGTTCTCGGGCGAAGGTGTGTCATGGTTCTTAAGAATTCCATGCTGTGACGTTTCTTCTGCAGCGGATAATCGGATGCAGAAGCGCCTTCCACGGAAATCTCCTGTGCCTGGATCTCAAAGGGCTGTTTCGCCTGAGGCGTAGCCACAAGGGTACCCTTCACGATGATGGCCGAACCGACATTCAGCTTGCTGATCTCTGCAAAATTCTCCATGGTATCGTGGTAAACGATCTGAAGTGTCTCAAAGAAGGAGCCGTCATGAAGCACGATGAATCCAAATGTCTTGGAATCTCTGACGCTGCGCACCCAGCCACCAACGGTGATCTCTTTATCCAGGAATTTCTCCCGCTCTCTGTAAATTTCTTTTACTGTAGTAAGTTCCATAATCTATTCCTCTTTCTCTCAATAATCACATAAGGCGAAACAGTTCCTGTATATAAAAACTGTCTCGCCTTATAGTATAGACGATTCACGTCCTCAGTGCAAGGCGTAATCCATATTCTGGTTAAAAATTCCCTCTGTTGATCACATCCATGCAGTATTTGTAAATCCGTTTATAGGTCTTTACAGTATAATGCAGTCCGTCATCGATTCCCTCATCTTCACCATACCGGTTCCTGTCTGTGCCGAAACCGGTCTGCATCAGATAACTGTAGGTATCAATATATTTATACATTGGAGAAGATCCGCTGCAGAGGTTTGTTTTGATGATTTTATTAAAATTCCTCACATCTGACTCCAGTCTTGTTTTGTTCTGGCCATAAGCCTTGATCATCTCATTATTAATGGGATTTACGGACATATAATACAATACACAGTTTCTTTTCTGCAGTTCTGCAGCAATGCTTCGCATGTAAGTCACATAGCTGTAACCATTGCTCAGATCATTGACGCCCAGATTAAAGATCACAAGTGTCTTTTTGGAAAGAAGTCCCGTACTGTCATTTCCTACCTGCTTCAAAATCTTCGCATATCCTTCATTCTGCAGCCAGGTAAGCCCTTCCCCTTCTTTTGAGATAAAAGTTATTCCATTGGTCACGCCGGCATTTCCAGGTGTGTTCAGTGTATTGCTCATCCTGTTCGTCCTGGAATCACCCACAAAGATCACCTGTTTATATGCCTGAAGGTTTACCTGGGGAAGCTCAGAAGCAGAATAATCCGGCTCCGTTCTCCGGTCAAATACTACCGCATAAAGTTTCACAGTGCCCCTGATATTGGTAAGCTTTTCTCCCACTTCATATTCCTGTTTTACACTCTTCCCTGAATATTTTGACCAGCCCATCATGGTATAGCCTGCGGCATTTTTTACACCGGGAAGTGTAAAAGAGGATCCCTCTGCCAGTGCATAAGTCTTATATACCGCTCCGCTCTTCTTGTGGAGAATTACCGTTGCCGCTTTTTTATACACAGCATACAGGCTCACGTTCTTGCTGATCTTCAGCTTATCTCCCGCTTTATAGGATGCAGAGGACGCATTCTTCTTAGTGCTCCAGCCAATTCCCACGTATCCGCTCCTGGACGGAACGGAAGGCAGTGTAATACTGCTTCCTGAAACCACTTTTTTATTCAGTGATTTAAACACACTGCCTGCAGTACCTGTTGAAGAATAAAATGACACTGTATAATAAACGTTCTTTTTGCGTACTGCATAGAATGTCATGTTGGCGGTAACTTTTACCTTATCTCCGGCTTTATACTGGACAGTCTTGCCCTTCTTCACGGTAGTCCAGCCCAGATTCTGATAACCGGATGCCTTCGGAACAGCCGGAAGTGTCACATAAGAGCCCCTGTAAACCTTCTGTGTCAGAGACGTATATGTCTTGCTGGTGCTGGTACCGCTGTTATTGTTAAATTTCACGGAATATGACGGCAGTTTTCTGCGAACGGCATAAAGAGTGAGATTCTTCGTAACAGTAATGGTTTTGCCGGCTGCATAAGCGGCAGTCGAGGCGTTCTTCTTAGTGCTCCAGCCAAGACTGGTGTATCCGGTCTTCGACGGTACAGAAGGAAGCTTGATCCTGGTTCCGCCGGAGCCGGTTACAACTACTTTCATTGTCAGTGCCTGAAAGCTGGAACTGCTGGCACCTGATGTCTCCAGAAATGTAACTGTTTTTACTTTGGACTTCGCATAACGCACAAGATACAGATTCGTATCATTATTGACTGTATAGGATGCACCGATTTTATATTTCACAGAAGTACTTTTGGCCGCTGTGGTCCAGCCAAAATTCACATAACTGCTGTTGGGGATATCAGGCAGCTTAATCATGGTTCCGGCTGCAACTTTCATTGTTTTCAGCGGATTACCGGTTCCGGAATTATTGTAGAAGTTAACCGTACAGGTTCCATCCACTGCATAAAGAATCAGTTCATCATTCTGGATATGTTCTGTCACATATCCTTCTGAGCTGTTCAGCGTAAATGTACTCTTCGCAGGCAGCACAACTGCCTCTGAATCTGCAATGTTTGGATCCAGCTTCCACCCGCTGCCTGCCACAGATTCATATCCCGGAACACCGGGAAGTGTGATAGATGAGCCCATAGCTGCCGCAGTTGTCAGCGAGCTGTAGATATTTCCGTTTTTATCTGCAAAAACAATCTTGATTGTGGAAGCTCCGGTGCTGTCTGCCTGAAATGTTTCAATATCTTCCGAAGAATCATCAAACACAGATGCCTGTACATTCATACCGGTAAGCAGCATCACAGCAATCAGAAGCCAGCTCAGTATCTGTTTTTTCCTTTTCATTTTCTTTTTATACTCCATGTAGGCTCTCCTTATAAACTATCACAACCGTTTTCCATGATATAATGATGATGGGGTCAAAAGGTATTTTGACCCCTCTGATACACGGATTTCTCCGCACTTTGTGCTCCCGAAATCCTAAAAACATTCGAAATCCGCCCTATTCCGGCTACTTTCTCATGTTTTTGCGGGTCCCAAAGTCATGTTTTTTCATGCAAGCATGAAACACATGACCTTTTGACCCTTGTATCATATAATTTCAGTATAATTGATTTTCCGGATTCTTTCAAGCCAGCCGGAAATATTTTACAATTTTATCACAAAATAATCACAGAATTATTTTATCCTGTGGACTTTTTGATTTTGTAATTATGGTTTTTCATGGCTCCGGAACTGATTTTTTACAGAAAAAATCCCTCCGGAAACATGATTTCTATATACATTTATATAAATCAGACTTCCCGGAGGGATCATATATTTTATATTATATTATTGATGACACATTTTACCTGACAGGATTTTTGAAGAAAACTGTCTGCAAAAATCATTACAGAGCTTCAATAAATCTCATAAAAGCTTCTCTGCCTTCCGGTGTACATTTATAAACACCGGCGTCTTCAAGAACATGCGTAAACACAATTCCCACTTCTTTCTGCAGGATCTCATGGATATTTTCTTTTGTTACAGATTCGTATTTGGGAAGGAATTCTGCCACCCATGCGGCATGCTTCTCAATCTTTTCGTTGGAAGCAACTTCTTTGCCTTCGAGAATGTATTCTTCCAGAAGTTCCAGTTCCTCTTTCAGGCGGGCCGGAAGCACTGCAAGACCCATAACCTCGATAAGGCCGATGTTTTCTTTTTTAATGTGATGATATTCTGCGTGAGGATGGTATACACCGAGAGGATGCTCCTCTGTGGTAATATTATTTCTCAGTGTCAGATCCAGTTCAAAGGTATCTCCCACCTTGCGCGCGATCGGAGTAATGGTATTGTGAGGTTCTCCATCTGTCTCGGCAAATACAAACGCAGCTTCATCCGTATAGCCTCTCCAGACTTCCAGCACATGGGATGCCAGATCGATCAGGCGCTTTTCATCTTTGTGACGGATACGAAGGACAGACAACGGCCATTTTACAATACCGGCCTCCACATCTTCAAATCCCGGAATGGTCACATGCTTCTCAATGGGGGCTTTCGCCATGGCAAAAGTATAATGTCCGCCCTGGAAATGATCATGACTCAGAATGGAACCGCCCACGATTGGAAGATCCGCGTTGGACCCCAGAAAATAATGGGGGAACAGTTTCACAAAATCAAACAGCTTCACAAAGGTATTCCGTTCAATTTTCATCGGTGTATGCTGGCTGTTAAAAACAATACAGTGCTCATTGTAATACACATACGGTGAGTACTGGAATCCCCACGGACAGTCATTGATTGTGATCGGAATGATTCTGTGGTTCTCTCTTGCCGGATGGTTCACGCGGCCTGCATATCCCTCATTTTCCGGGCAGAGGAGACATTTGGGATAACTGCTCGCTTTGGCGTTTTTGGCTGCAGCAATGGCTTTGGGATCTTTTTCCGGTTTTGAAAGATTAATGGTAATATCAATATCGCCGTATTCACTCTCCACCGACCATTTCTGATCTTTTTTCACACGATAGCGGCGGATATAATCACTGTCCTGGCTTAATTTGTAGAAATAATCTGTTGCTGCTTCCGGACTTTCCGCGTATTTGTCCCAGAATTCTTTCTGTACCTGAGCAGGACGGGGCATCAGGCAGTTCATCAGCCTGGTATCAAACAGATCACGGTAAACAACACTGTCCTCAATAAGACCTCTCCCCACCGCTTCATCCAGAAGGTCTTTCAGCGTTTCTTCAAGATTCACATTGGTACAAGTTTCTTCCGGCTCCACATACTCTTCTTCCTTAAACACGTCCAGAAGAAGATTGATGGTGTAATTCTTTTCGCAGGCGGGTGTCAGTCCTGTTTCAATTCCATACTGCACCAGTTTTCTGATATTATTGCTTAACATAGCCTTTTCCCCCTTGATATTTTATTATAAAAGCCCTGCAACCGGCTTCCATCCATGGTAATTTTTCAACTGTCAGTTCTACTTTATAGGACAATCCAGTAAAAGTAAATCGCAAAATTAAATATATTTTCAGCTAAATCTTTGGGCGGTTTGACGAATTCAGAATTTTTCTCTTAATACTCCACATTCTCTATATAACTGAAGAAAACATTTCCGGCTTTTTCAAACAGCTCTGTACTGTCATTCATACCGTAAGGTGACGTCTCTCCTGTATTCGGATCATACAGATATGTATTGTACTCATCATAGCCCACGATCAATGTGCTGGAGTTATCACCTGTACGGGCAATCACCGGACGCTGATTGCTCACTTCATACAGAACGCTGTCCAGACTGCATCCTGTCAGATCGAGAACTGTTCCCGATTCCCCGATTCCTTCTGTCAGCTTCTGAATATCCATCGTTGCACTCAGCATAATATCCGGTATATCCGATACAGCCAGCTGGACTTTTGTCTTCTTATTGCCGCGCTCCCAGACATACTGCTGACCGCGGTTCAATACAACACCCGTCTGGTCGTCAGCACGCCGGATCGCCTCGGCCGGGTCTGAATAAACACTGTCCAGACCTCCTTTGGCATATACATAATAAACATTCTCCTTTGGCACCTGGGTATCCAGGGAAACCACCCTTTCCTCCACGCTGCGCATCTTTGCATAAACAATCAGAGGCTCATCTGTTTCAGGAGACTCCTCGAAAGCCAGCCGGATTCTCACGCCGGTCCTGTCAGAAGTCGTAAGTTCCACGGAAATACGGTTCACGGAAGCCTTTTTATTGTTCATGATATTGTCTTTTTTCTTTGTCTGATAGGTATTGTCTTTCTTGACAGCGAGATTAAATTCCATGATCGTACTGCCCACTTTTACATCCGTAATATACAAGCCGTCCTCATGATATTCTTTTTTTACATTGCCTTCAAAATCTTCAATTCTCAGAGTGGTAATTCCTTCCACTGTGCGGTTGTTGGAATCTGTCAGGATATCTCCGTCCATGATCGTTCCGTATACCAGATCTTCATTCATAAATCCCAGTTCCCGCAGCGACTGACCGGCTTCCGGCACAAGCAGCCGCGTATCCAGTGTTTCGAAATCAATTTCCTTGATCTGTCCCGTATGATCGCCGCTCTGTACCATCCAGGCTGCATGTGCATTGGTATCAGAAACTACAAAATGGTCTCCGTCGATTCCTTCTTCCAGAATTTTGTAAGTGCCCCCGTCAATATCCACCAGATACAGCTTTCCTGCCAGAAGAAGGAACAGGTCATTTCCCTCATTCACATACGAAAGCGTACCAAGGTCTTCCCTCAGGAACTCATAGGATTCCGTGCCTGGAATAAAGACTTTTTCTTCTACCACATTCTGGTCATTGCTGTAATGGTACACACAGATCCCGCTGTAGCCCTCCCGGATTCCCCGGTTCATGTAACCATACAGAACGAAATCCACATCTCCGTTATCACCCACACGGATGATTTTTATATCATGTTCCACCCGGGAATCGCGATAATCTCCGTTTTCTTCCTTGCGGAAGCTGAAAATCTTCACAAATTTGCAGTTTTCCGGAGAATACGACCACAGATCCCCCTGCTGTACAAAAGCCACAACACTGTTGTCCTCATTTGCCATATAGGACACATTTTTGTCCCGCACGCCCAAAAGAAGACCATCTGTGGAAATTACCGGAAGACCCGGATCAAATACCTGGCTTGCAGACCGCTCAAAATTCAGAAGACGAATTCTGGATTCTGCATATCGCATCCGGTAAAACTCTGTCACATCATAAATCTCCGTGTATCCACTATCATCTTTGGCCGAAATCTGATAATCCATGGAGATACTGGCTGTAGTCTCATTGATCTCCCTGATCGTCGGAATTCCTTTCCGATAGATTTTGGGACTCAAAGATCCCCAGCTCACCCGCGAAAGCTTTGATTTTATGGAAATACTGTTAAAATTCGTGGACGATGAGGAATCCTCCGGTTCCAGATAGCTTGCCAGATCCTCTGCCGTAGCCTTGTCCATGCATTTTTCGCAGAAGCTCTTTACAAATTTCACATAGCTCTCTGTGTTCAGATTCGATCTGGACACAATTCTCGTATAATAATACACTTCTCCCCGGCTGGTATCCAGAGTAATCTGCATAGAATACTCCTGGCTCATACGAAGGGAGCTTCCGATTTCCACGGTAGCCCTCAGCAGGCTGTCCGAATCAGAAGTGATCAGATTTTTTACTTTTTTATTTTCCAGGACTTTGCTTCCGTCGGAAGTCCGGATTTCATAAGAAAGGCTCGTTACTTTGGTATTATACGGATTGACAGCAAATGTCAGCTGTTTTGTAGTATCCAGCGGTGTCACACTGTCCCTTGTAAAATCCGCCTGCATCTGCTGTACATATCCGTACATCCGGTTGCAGAGCGTTCCATTGTAGTCCACCATGACTTCCGGCAAAGTCGAATCATTCATATCAGAACGGTCGTCCGTCGTTTCATTGTTCAACAAAAACGCCGTTCCTGCAACTCCAAGCACGAAGATCACAGACAGCAGCAAAAGTCTGCGCAGAATTCTCTTCATGTACTTTTATTCCCCCTTTCCTTCGGACGATGACTGCATCTTCAGAAGTGCCGCCAGTGTGGGGGAAACATGAATTGCTTCCATCATGGCAGCATTACTCTCTTTTGGAGTTTTTCTGCCTGTTTTCACTGCACGGATCAGTAGATTTTTGGGAGTATGTTCCATGTCAATGAACTCCAGAATCTGTGTGTCATATCCCTGCTCTTCCAGGAGCTGCGCGCGGATTCCGTCTGTGATCAGCGCTGCCATCCTCTCCTTCAGAATTCCGTAATGAAGAACCGGCGCAAGCATCTCGTTTTTGATCTGCCGATTCAGCTCATGCTGGCAGCACGGCACGGAAAGGATCACCTTCGCCCCCCATTCCACTGCTTTGGCAAGGGCAAAGTCTGTCGCTGTATCGCAGGCGTGAAGAGTCACAACCATGTCTACGGCGCTTACCCCTTCATAATCCGCAATATCTCCCTGATAAAAATGCAGTTTTTCATAACCGTAGCTTTCTGCCAGTCTGCTGCATTTTCTGATCACATCAGTTTTCAGATCCAGTCCGATAATATTTACATCATATCCACGCAATTCCCGCAAATAATAATACATGGCAAATGTCAGATAGGATTTTCCGCAGCCGAAATCCAGAATTGTGATTTCCCGGTCTTTCGGAAGCTGCGGAAGTATGTCTTCAATATATTCCAGAAACCGGTTGATCTGACGGAATTTGTCATACCGCGAGGCAACAATTTTGCCGCCCGCGGTCATAACTCCCAGATCCACCAGAAACGGCACCGGGAGTCCCTCTTTTAAAATGTACTGTTTCACGCGGTTGTGAGATAAAATTCTTGCAGGAGGGACATTTTCCTTCTGTCCTTTCCCGGAGACTGCAGCTTCTTTTGCTGTTTCTTTTGTCCCTTCCAAAGCAATCGCTGCCGGGGCAGAACTGTGTCTGGTTTTTATGGTCATTTTACCCTTTTTGCTCACCAGAACTGTTCCGTCTGTTTCCGTTCCCTGCACCTGAAGCTGGGAAAAACTTCCGTCCAGCGCTTTTTCCATGTATTCGCAGACTTCCTCCCTGGTGTAATTGGAATGCAGCACCTGCGTTCCCACGAAAGCGGAAGCCTGATAGCAGATTTCTCCTCTCAGCTCCACCGGACGGATTTTCACCCGGGACGCGCCGTCTTTATGACGCGGTCCGCTCAAAACAGCCTGAATCAGCTGTTCGTTTATCAATTTATTAAAAAAGTCTTGTAATGTTTTCATCATGCCTCTATATTCATTCTAACGGAAATGTCTGCTTACGCATACATCACAACTTATAAAAATCTGTCCCGTAACATTGCAGGATAATGCCTGCTGCACGGTTACCAGTTTCTGCAGCGGTGGCGGCGGCATCTTCTTCTGAAAATCTCCTGATGCAAAAGTACCTGTATCAGTTCATCCAGAAATCTGCCCGGAATTTCCTGCGCTGCCATCTCCGGCTCTGCTTCCTCCCGGATGCGGCGGCTCAGCTGATAAAGCATAAATTTATCCGGATATTCGTCATAAAGCCAGCTTCCTTCATAATCCAGGAGCTGGCACTCTTCTTCCACTTTTTCCTGAATTCTCTTTGCTGTCTCCGGATAATGAGACTTCATCATCTCAAATTCTTTTTCCTGCATTCTCTCCCCACCTAAAAGCATGGGGTTTGCATATGTCATGTAAAACGGATAAAATTTATCATAATACATACAAAAGCCCCTGTGTCCCTTCCAAAATCATCTATTTCAGTATATGCAGGGGCATAAGGTTCGGTTATCGAATCAGCCCTGAAGATCATCATATGCAGGGAACATCAGATTCGTTTGTCTTATCAGCCCTGAAGATCTCGGATCATGCGGCTTGTCAGCTTCACACTGTGCCGGATCGCAGCCGCCTCAAAGGTGGGATAATCCACATAGGCACTTCCGTCTGCTTTGTCAGAAATTGCCCGGATCACCAGGAAAGGCACATGATTCAGATATGCAGCCTGTCCGATTGCAGCACCTTCCATCTCAGCAGCATATGCGCCAAAATGATCTACGATCATATCTTTTACTTCCTGGCAGGAAATAAACTGGTCGCCGGAAGCAATTCTTCCCTCAAAAACTTCAATATCCGGATTCACATCCCTGCATGACTGTACAGCCAGGCGGCGCAGCGCCTCATCAGCCTCAAATGCCATCACTTCCATATCCGGGATCTGTCCCCTGGTGTAGCCAAGCGGTGTCACATCCATATCATGCTGAAGAACATCTGTGGAAATCACAATATCTCCGATATTGATATTATTATTCAGACTTCCTGCAACCCCTGTATTGATCACCACTTCCACATGGAAAACATCTACCAGGATCTGTGTGCAGACTGCAGCATTGACTTTGCCGATACCTGATCTGACTACCACCACTTTTTTTCCTTCCAGGATTCCTTCAAAAAATTCCATGGAAGCCATGCGGGAAATCTTCACTTCCTGCATCTGTTCCTTAAGCCCGAGCACTTCCTGCTCCATGGCACCTATAATTCCAATACATCTCATATGAGCTTCCTCTCTTTCCAGATATCCAAAGTACCGGACATCTAACGGTATTATAGCAAATCTTCGATTTTTATGGAAACTTTTTTTGAAATTTGCTATAATAAGAGCGTTTCAGAGTATTGGCAGATGCCCGCAGCTGATCTGTGGAGATACTTGGCAGATGCGAATATTCTTTATATTTATGATTCAAGGGTCAAAATACCTTTTGACCCCATCATCTATTTATCTTTTTATATTTTCAGGAGGAAGCATTATGACATACAGAACAAGCGGTGTCTGTTCACAGGCCATCGAATTCGAGATAACAGATGACAGAAAAGTTCACAACGTAAAATTTATCGGCGGATGTTCCGGTAATACTCAGGGTGTTGCCAAACTTGTAGAAGGTATGGATGCAGAAGAAGTCATCCGCCGTCTTGAAGGCATCCACTGCGGACCGCGTCCCACATCCTGCCCGGACCAGCTTTCCAAAGCAATCAAAAAAGCACTTGCCTGACAGCCGGCAGATCATAAAACAACATTGATCTTTGAACCCACAAGTTCCATGTTAGAATTAAGGAGATGAAACAGAAATGGATATATGGGATAAATTATACAATGAGGCACTTAAGGTGCAGAACAGAAGGACAATATCTCCGTTTATTGATGCCGGAGGAGTTGCGGCTGCGATTCTGACAAAGAAGGGAAACATCTATGTAGGTGTCTGTATTGATACTGCATCGACACTTGGAATGTGTGCGGAAAGACAGCGGTGAAATTGAGATTCTGCTTGACCTTGACAGCAGGAGAACCATAAATCTCAAAGAACTGATTCCTGATTGGTGGGGAGCCGACAGGTTCGCAGAATAGTTCGGCATTGAAATAAGCATCCGTATAGTCACATACTCATACGGATGCTTAACTGTTCTACGGAGACTTAACTATTCTACAAATACCTAACCGTTTTACAGACAACACACGATCAGATATCCGTCCTGTCCCATTTATCACACAGTGACTGCAGTTCTCTGGAAAAGCGCTCCAGATCCTTGTTCGGACATCCTTCGTTCTTTCGGATGACAGACATAAGACGATGGCCGAGAGAAACCAGCTTCTCGAATGCACGGGCAGCTTTGGCGGTTTTCGGTGAAGAGGATTTCTTCTCGATCTTAATTCCCTGAGCTTCATAAATGCAGGCATCTGCAGCCAGATCATAGATTGTACCGCTGAAAGGCGCCATTGTATCATATCCCAGTTCCTCATTCAGACGTTTCGCAAAAATTTCTGTTATGCTGTCTTCTCCATGGGTGACAAATACTTTCTTCGGCTTTTTCTCAAAGGCTTTGGCCCAGGTGATCAGCCCGTTCACATCCGCATGTCCGCTGATTCCCGGCATCTGGCAGATTTCTGCTGCTACATGCACTGTTTCGCCAAAAAGCTTTACTTCTTCGGCACCCTCCAGCAGAGATCGTCCGAGAGTTCCCACTGCCTGATATCCCACAAACAGAATCGTACTCTTCTCATTCCACAGATTGTGTTTCAGATGATGCTTGATACGACCCGCATCGCACATGCCGCTGGCGGAAATAATGACCTTGCAGTCTTCATCAAAGTTGATGGCTTTGGAATCATCGCTGGTTACGGAAGTTTTCAATCCCGGGAAACTGATGGGATTCATTCCCTTCTGGATCAGTTCCAGCGCCTCCTGGTCGAAGCAATCATAGCGGTGTTCCCCGAAAATCGTCGTCGCTTCATTGGCAAGCGGGCTGTCTACGTACACTTTAAAACCATCATGACCATGAACAAGTCCGTCTGATTTGATCTGGCGGATAAAATACAGCATTTCCTGAGTACGCCCAACTGCAAAAGAAGGAATCACAAGGTTTCCGCCCCTGTCAAAGGTGCGCTGGATCACTTCCGCCAGCAGAGCCGCATAATCCGGGCGCTCTCCGTGACTGCGGTCTCCATAGGTGGATTCCATCACAACATAGTCTGCTTCATGGACGTATTCCGGATCTTTGATCAAAGGCTGATCCAGGTTTCCAATATCTCCGGAAAAGACAATCGTCCTCTCCTGTCCGTCCTCCGTGATCTTTATCTCAATGCTGGCAGAACCCAGAAGGTGGCCTGCATCTGCAAACCGTACTTCAATTCCCTCAGCAGGTTTTATGACCTTATGGTAAGGGCACTGCACAAAATTCCTCAGCACACCCATGGCATCTTCCATGGTATATGCCGGAATAAAATCCGGTTTGCCCTGGCGGCGTCCCTTACGATTGCGCCACTCTGCCTCGAACATCTGGATATGTGCACTGTCCCGAAGCATAATATCACACAAATGGCATGTGGCATCTGTGGCATAAATCGGTCCCTGGAATCCTTTCGCGTAAAGAGCGGGCAGATTACCGGAATGATCCATGTGCGCATGCGTCAGAAGCACAAAATCCAGTTCCCCCGGATTTACAGGAATTTCTTTGTTTTCGTAATAATTCGGTCCCTGCTCCATGCCGTAATCCACAAGAAATTTCTTCCCCGCCGCTTCCAGACAGTAACAGCTTCCCGTCACTTCGTGGGTTGCCCCAATAAAGGTTATTTTCATAGTACAAACCCCCTTTTCTGTGAAACATCCCCCTCACATGTTCTTTTCTTATATTCTTATTATACACGACACTTCTTATGTTTAACAGCTTTTTTCAGAAAAAAAAAGGAAGCTCACTCTGATTATGCAGAGGACTTCCTTTTTGTTTTGGCTTTGTTTCTTTCCTTTGGGTTATTAATTTTTCCGCTGATTAATTTCCCCGTACAGTGGCAGTTGTCCGGAGAAATGTTGAAACAAATGAAGACGTTTCTGTGTACTGAGATTCTGTCTTCACGATTTTCAACAAAGATGTCGATTTATATCGTTTGATAGATTAATCCTGCGGACACTTCGCTGCTACGGACGGTAGCGGTAGTTCACAAGTATTTTGGTAAATCTCTTTTGTATTTTTCATCCGTCACACGGCACCCATGTCCCGCTATTCAGTTGTATGTTCCCGTGACCTCCGTTGTAGTACCAGAGGGGTCGGGAACGAGGTATGAGTTCAAAGTTCAGATGGGTAAGAAATTGAATCAATTACCAACCCAGATACCGCCTGTTAAGGTATATCAAAACATCTGTAAGTATCCCTATACTCAATATATTTTTAATTCGTATAAAAAACACCTCACCTCTTTTCAATTGTAAACATACCTTTACAATATATAATACGAGCAAGATTCTCAGATATCACGCTTAATACCTTATATTATCTCCAAAAGCTCATCTAAGCTCTGGAACATATACCTGATTGTGTCTCAATACCCTCTCTTACCTCATGCTCATATACAACAGGGGGTTCGTTAGTCTCGTCATTGTCAAATATCATCCCTGTATCATTTCCAAGTAAATATTTCGCATGTTTTACAAAATAATCCCTATTCGCATCACAAGTCATACTGGCAGCACACACACACATCCCCGAAACCACAATAATCCCGGCAACTTTCGCTATTTTGCGGGTATTAATCCGCTTTTTCTTTATGGGAACTACTGTACTTCCTATGCTGGCATCGTCATGTCCGGTACCATCTTCTGTATCGGATTCCCATCTAACATCCACAGCATTTTCATCTTCCACATCCTCCCGGCAGGCACCTTCTTTCTTCAGCCGCTGCATCAGTTTCCGGCAGGATGCTTTTATTTCCTCATCCGAGGCTTCGTAATCCTCCATATCTTCATCACCGGAGAAAATAGCCTCTTTCATGATTTCCGCTTCCCTGATAAATTGCTCGTTTATTAGCTGATCAAGCTCATCATCTTCATATTTTTTCTCCATGTTTTTCTCCTAAAAATTTATCTTTTCTTGACAATTTTGTCACAGGGGTTCATATTTATTAGTAAATGGGCATGTCTGCTGTCCAAAACTTTTAATAGTAAAATGATTTTTCAGGAGGTACCCCTATGAAACATATCGTACTTACCGGCGGCGGTACTGCCGGGCATGTCACACCCAATATTGCACTGATTCCCACCCTTCAGGAAAAAGGATATACGATCTCCTACATCGGTTCCTATGAAGGAATCGAGAAAAAACTGATTGAAGAAATGGGAATCCCCTATTATGGAATATCTTCCGGTAAATTAAGACGTTACTTTGACCTGAAAAACTTTTCAGATCCCTTCCGTGTTTTGAAAGGTTTTGGAGAAGCCAAAAAACTTCTCAAACAACTGAAACCTGATGTTGTATTCTCAAAAGGAGGCTTTGTTACAGTACCCGTTGTCATCGCAGCCAAACGCTGTAAAATCCCAGCGATCATCCACGAGTCTGATATGACCCCCGGCCTTGCCAATAAATTGTGTATTCCATCTGCTGCCAAAATCTGCTGCAACTTCCCGGAAACAGTCAAAAGCCTTCCGGAAAACAAAGCAGTCCTTACCGGTACTCCCATCCGCCAGGAGCTCATGAACGGTGATAAAGAAGCCGCGCGCAAATTCTGCGGTTTCAATGATCAGAAGCCGGTGCTCATGGTAATTGGAGGAAGTCTCGGTGCAGCATCCGTTAATGAAAATATACGTAAGATCCTTCCTGAATTGCTGAAGGAGTTCCAGGTCATCCACCTCTGCGGAAAGGGCAAAACAGATGAAAACCTGATCAATACAGAAGGTTACGCACAATACGAATATATCAAGCAGGAACTTCCTGACTTATTCGCCCTTGCTGATATTGTGATCTCACGTGCAGGAGCCAATGCCATCTGTGAAATTCATGCTCTCCATAAACCAAATCTTCTGATCCCGCTTTCTGCCAAAGCCAGCAGGGGTGATCAGATCCTCAACGCCCGTTCTTTTGAACGTCAGGGCTACAGTATGGTATTGGAGGAAGAAGAAATCACAGAAGAATCCCTGTTAAAAGCAATCAGAGAGCTATATGCAAAACGTCAGACTTACATCGATACCATGGCAGGAAGCAGACAGATGGATTCTATCCGTCAGATCACTGCTCTGATTGAGGAATGTGCAGCCAAATAGCCTTACTTTTTCTTACGATACAGCTTCTCTAATTCCTTATTCATCCACTCCTTTGTTCTGAGGATCCGGTTATTTACACTGTTTCTTGTGAGACCGTATTCCTCAGCAACGGAGTCCGGAGACATTCCCAGCACTTTTGTTTTGATCAGGATATCATAATTAACCGGATTTTTATCCCGGAGCCTCTGGAGCACCAGTTTCTGGTATTCACTTTCTTCCATGCGGAGAATCCGCGCTTCAGGATTATACTTCTCGTCTCCGGTTTTCTCTTCACCAGTCTCGCATTCAATCGGCTGTTGTTCCCGTCTTACGTAAGCTTTCTTACAATAGTCTTTGACATTATTGACAGTAGCGGTAAATATCAGTGATTCCAGCTTGGCTTCATTGCTGACATCCAGTTTATCCCCAAGCATAAACAGTTTATAAAAAGTCTCCTGACTGATATCTTCCGCTACTGCTCTGTTTTTCACAATTTTTAAGGCAACATTCACTGAGAATTTCCAGTATTTCAGATAAATATCATCAAAATTCTCATTATGATTCATCATTCGTACAATCTCCGTCCCTCAACAGGCACTATGCGTTCATTTTGGAAAGAATTTCTTCACGGACTTCATCGGTCAGTTCTCCCGGAGTCCAGGTCAGTCCGACACCGTCTCCCTGATATCTCGGGATCAGGTGCATATGGAAATGAAAAACAGTCTGTCCTGCGATTTCTCCATTATTCTGTACAATGTTAAATCCAACGCATTCCAGGGCTTCTGTCATTTTTGCAGCCATTTTTTTTGCAAGAATCATAGCTTTTCCTGCCAGTTCTTCCGGCAGTTCATATATATTTGCCGCATGAGTTTTTGGAAGAATGAGGGCATGCCCCTTACTTGCAGGTCCAAGGTCCAGAATCACGCGGAAATCCTCGTCCTCATACAAAGTTGCAGCAGGAATTTCTCCATTGGCGATTTTACAAAAAATACAATTTTCCATAACTTTTCTCCTCCTTCATCTTATGGAATATTTCCTTTATTTTCTCGTATTTTGTCGATTTTTTCAATACGAAATTTGTTGATAAAGCAAAATAGCAGTGATACACTTCCCCATGAGGTGATGATATGCAGGTGAATACCACAGCAAAACAACAGGAAAAAGAATTCCGGTTCACCCTTTCCAAATTATCCCACGAGATCCGCAACCCTCTTGCGCTCGTCAGCAGCGAGCTGCAGATGATAGTTTCCTCTCACCCGGAGATCGCCGCCTATGAAGGCTGGGATGATATCATGGATAACCTGGAATATATCAAAGAACTGCTAAATGAATTGTCTGATTACAATAATGCCGGAAAACTGACCCTATACCCGACAGACCTGTACACTTTTTTGTGCTCCATTCTGGCTTCTTACAAACCGACTCTGGAATATCTGGGAATCAAACTGGAAGCAGACATCCCTTCTCATCTGCCCACAATTCCTCTGGACCAGACGAAAATGCGCCAGGCACTCCTGAATCTTCTGCGCAATGCCCAGGAAGCCATTTCTCATCCCCAGGGAAAGATCAAAGTACAGGTAAAAATCCTGCCGGATGGAATCCGTATCTCCATATGCGATAACGGCTGCGGAATCACTCACTCGCAGCAGCCGGATATCTTTACCCCCTTTGTTACATTCAAATCCGGCGGTACAGGGCTTGGGCTTCCTATCACACGACAGATTATTGAAGCACATGGCGGTCATCTGGAAATCAGCAGTGTCCCCGATCAGGGCACTGAAGTTCGTATTTTTCTTGGATGATACAGGATAACAGCGAGTACAAAACCGCTGAGCATACCTCCAATGTGGGCAGCATTGTCCACTCCGCTGCTGGTTAAGCCAAAGTATAATGAAAAGGCAGCCATGATCACCATCTGACGTACAGTAATATCTTCCACACGTCCTTTACTGCGCAGAAGTACATAGATCATGGCTCCCATCACCGCAAAGACAGCCCCTGAAGCTCCGGCGGAGACCGCAAATTCCATAGACCTGATATCCAGTATCAGTGACAGAATATTTCCTGCCATTCCACCAAGAATATAGATGATCAGAAATTTTATTTTACCGACGGTGCGCTCCAGTCTTCCTCCCAGCACAAACAGGACCAGCATATTATTGGCAAGGTGTTCCATACCAAAATGCAGGAACATGCAGGTAAAAAGCCGGTACCACTGTCCATCTTCAAGAATAATCGGGGTATAGGCAGCGCCGCATTCCAGCATATGCTCAATACCCTGGCTTCCGCCTGTTATCTCCACTAACAGAAATACCAAAAGGTTCAAAATCAGCATTGCCGCTGTCATCGGTTCCTTTTTTAATTCTCTTTTAATTTCGTCCACAATGTCTCCTTTTACACTAAAAACTATAACAAGAGTTATTGTAGCAGATTTCAGAGATTATGTAAAATTTTCTGCTGTACAGAAACAGAAGTTTTGTTATACAATCATACTTTACCATATTATTCGGTAGTATTGGTGGAAATCCTCTGCCAATGTGTCTATTTTATCAATTTTTCTATATACTTATACATCTCATTATTCCATAAAAATATATCTGGCCTGCGCAAAATCCACTTCATCTTCGTTATGAAGAAGGTATTCCTCTGCACCTTTCAGCATGATTCCGTTTATCGACGTTCCGTTTCTTGAATTCAGGTCCGTAAGATAATATCCATCCTCCCGTTTACGGATTTTACAGTGAATACGGCTTACTGTAGGAAGGGGAATGACAGCATCACAGGCAGTTTCCAGTTTACCGATGATTGTAATGTCATCTTTCAGATAAATCGTCGCCAGTTCCCCCGGTTCCCGGCTTACCAGGCTTGACGGACCTGGCATTACATTTGCTGACAGAACAACGGTCTCTCCAAAATCTGCAGAAGACATTCTGTCCGTGAAGCCTGCAGTCTGCTCATTTTCTGGTTGTCCGACATAAGAATTCTCATCTGCCTCCATGTGTTTCTGCCTCTGATTTTTGCAGTCTTCTTCCATAATTTTCTGCTTCCGTTTTTGCTGTACTTTTCTTCTCCAGTTTTCCTCTTCTTTCAGTTTCTTTCTTCTGGAAAAAAGATATCCAGATACTCCGATTCCTAATAATACAACTCCTGTTCCCATCGCAATTTCCACGCTGAGCCATGGCAGATATCCCAGAAGATTCGCTGCCAGAATTCCTGTTAATCCCAATACCGCCAGAATTGTACCTGCAATAATCAAAAACTTACCGCCAGGCCCCTTCTGCTTCACAGTTTTTGTGACACTCTCTGCTTTTACATCGTCATATTTTCCTGATTCCGATTCCTCACGGCTCCATACAAAATTCTCCGGCAAATCTGTATCTTTTTCCTCTTCATGCTGAAACACCAGCTCCTGTGCCGGTACTTTGGGAAACTCCGCTTCTTTTTCCTGATACATGACCTGTTTGATATGTTCCAGATGAAAACATTCCTCCAATGCACTTCGATACACACTGTATCCCAGCATAACCGCCCGTTCATCCTCATGATCCAGTTTAGGCAGAATATACTCCGCAAAAGCCTGAAACTGTTCCCGCACTTCTCTCTCATATCCCGGCAGATAACAAAACTGCAGATTCCTTTTTTCCACATCCACATACACATACTCGGGATCGAGCAGAAGCTGTCCGGGGTTCAGCAGATATTCTCCCATTTCTTCCATCGTCTGGAGAAAACCTCCGAAAATCAGCCGGAGATCCTCAATTCCAAACTTCTTTTCTTCATACAGGGATACGATCGACTGTCTGGAAGTAATTTCATAGTAAAACAGGATTTTTCCATCCAGTCCCTGAAGTCTGCATTTGAGGATAGATGGCAGTACATTTCCAGCCAGCATTCTCACCTGATACGAAGAAGTATCCACTTCCTGATCTCCCTGAAGGATCAGATAATTATGGTTCATATCACGTTTATATTCTGCACGCATGTTATTCCCCTCCTATTGCAGAGACAAACTCCGAGGCCGCTTTGAGAGTCCGTATTCGCTTAACCGGACGAACTACAAGAGAACTGCCGCTGACCTGCTGATGCCAGCGAAATCCTCCATAAGAAGCAATGGTATCCAGACTGTACATTACCTGCACACGCTTGCCAGTATTTGTCTGTATGCTGAGATTCTCAGCCCCAAAAAAGCCTGTGTTTCCGAGTTCTCTGCTTCGCATTCCTGCAGCTTCATAAACCTGACCATTCTCTTTTACAGCCTCCATGCTACCCACCAGCGCTGATTCATAAGCTGCTGCCGTCAGCCAGGCCCGATTATGTACAAAAAAGCACAAGTACAGAAGTCCAAAAAGAACCAGCAAAATCATCGGCATCACACAGGCTGCCTCTACCGTAAAACTTCCCTGTTTCAGATTCTGTTTTCTTATTTTTCTGCAATTGTTCAGCATAAAATCAATCCTCCCACATATCCGGCAAGGAGAAATGGAATAAACGGAATTTCCGTCCGCCTGCCTGCCCTTCTGGTCATCAAAAGTATCAGCGCCCACACTCCGGCAAACAGTACTCCCATACACACCGCGGGTAAAAACTCTTCTGTTTCCAGCACAGTTCCCAATGCCGTCAATATCCACGCATCTCCCGGTCCTACAGAACCTTCCGTAAGAAAAGCAAAAATCAACACCACCAGTCCTGTTCCAAGAGGAATCCCTGCCTGAAAGATGCTCCTGCCGCATTGCAGAGACCAGAGCATCCCGTATAAAGCAAATACCAGCACCGTAAGCACAGAAACTTCCTTTTTCCGGATATCCATCCAGGCATTGATTCCAAGAAACAACAGTACACCCAATTCCTTTATCATCCTGCACCTTCCATTTCTGTCACATCAGCAATATCATACTGATGCAGCAATTTCAAATCACAATGCCCATTTTCCCGTGAAGATTCAGGTATATTATCCGCATCTGCTGCACGCGCTGCCGGTGCCCGCCTCGGAAATCTTTACCATCCGTACCGTTCTTTTCAGTCCGCTGCAGGAAGCCAGATTGTGATACCTGTTTCCTTTTTGAGTAATATAAACAGTCCCCCCTGGCTTTTGATTCCGGCTGCATATCTCACACGGTTCATATTTTTCCCCGTAGGAGTTTCTCATAGAAGAAATCCTGCTTCCGCCCACCTGGCTTACAGAAACATTCAGATAACTGCATCCCGGATTCCTGTGATAAACTCCACCGGATTCTGTCACGAAAACCATTTCTTCTTCCTCGGCACTGTCCCCGAATGCTTCATAAGTTTTGCCTGTCCATGCATGCACCTTCACCGTATTATGCATCCAGACCCTGGGAAGAGGTACAATTCCCCCTACAGGCTTATATGAATATGCATCCGGCATCGTGATTTCCTCTGCACCATTTCCATCCGGCACATAGGCATACATCCCCGCCGCCTTCGCTTTCTCGCATAATTTCATCAGGTGTTCTGTCTGTAATTTATATACATCCATGAAAGAGATCATCGTCACCATTCCAAGAAAAAACAGAGGAAGTATCATTGCTGTTTCCACTGCAAGGCTGGCCTTTCTGATCCTGTGAAAAGAGGTGCAAAAAGATGCCTTTTCGAAAAGAATTCTGAAGTTTCTGCTTATCGGGGCAAACAGAAACCGGAGGTTTTTATGAGAGCGTTTCCTTTCATTTATTTTCTTTTTTCTGCATATTTCTTTTCTATTTTCCCATTCTTTTATCTCAGTACTATCTATCTCCTGTCTTTTCTTTTTCCAGTACTTTATCTTTTCTTTTCGAAAAAGCATCTCTTCACACCCCTTTTATACACCTGTTATTCATAACAATATTGCTTTGTTACAGTAAAAACTTTCCGCTTGTTTGCTCTGACATCCACTGCCGCTTCAATAGCTGTGATGCAGCAGTCCAGCCGGAAACGCTCCCTCTGCGGCATGGATCGGATTCCAAGTTCTACCATGTCCATTCCTCTTTTCAGCTTCATGCTCTTACTCTTTGACATCAGAAGAACCTGCAGATAATCTTCATAGGACATTCCATTTTCCACACTGCGTCTTCTGGTATCCAGACTGTCCAGAAGATTTGACAGATTCTCCAGAGAAAGCTGCCAGTCCACGGCAGATTTTACCAGCGGAATCTTTCCTCCGTCCAGAAGTTCCCGTACATCCAGAATGCTCTCCCCAAACGCCCAGCACAAGAGCACAGCTTTCTCGATCACCGATGCCGCAGGCGGAATCAGAAACGTGGCCGCAATTGCTGCCGCCAGTGCCGCTGCCTGGGAACGCTTGCCCGGTTCTGAAAGAAGATGCGCAAAATTTACGCCTTCTCTGATAATCAACAGCCTCCCTGCCACTGCTTTCAGATTATCCAGGTCATTATCCTTTCCTTCCAGTATGTATTCCACCTGATACCTCAGTCCATGAGAAGACGACCGGCGGAAATTCCCCAGTTTATCCATAAGATACTGCTGAAAAAGAAGCTGAGAAGTATAGGATGTATCTTTCTTCAGAGTCTCAGCAAATCCAAAGCCCTGCTGCAAAGTCCTGCCGGAGACCAGTGTCTTTTTGGATATCTTTTTATCAGAGACACTTCTTCCCGGCGGAAGCACCAGCTGAAGAATTCCCATTTTTCGGATTCTCTGAATTACTGTAACAGGATTCGCAACATTCTGATCTGCATTGCTGGAAAATCCGGAACCACCGCCCGAATCACCGGGTCCGCTCCCGAAAACTTCTCCCTGACTTTCTGTGCTGTGCTCCTGCTGCGCTTTTTCCTGCGCAGCCTGACTGTTCCGGGCCGCACTGTCCATTTCTGACTCATAGGATTCCAGCATTTTTCCCTGTTCTGCCTGATTACCGCTTACTTCCGCTTCTTCTGTTTTTTTCTGCCGGTCTTTCATCTTGTTCAGAAGGAGCTGTATCCCCTGACTTCCCAGGGTCTCTTTCATATACTGCACAACCTGGTGATAAAAAGCTTCTCCGTCTTCATCTGTTGCCAGACGGTAACCGGAAAATCCGCCCTGAACAATAGAAAGTTTCTGACTGTTCTGCTTCAGGACCGGTTCCATGTAAAACTTCATATTATCGTATATACCGGCCATGTTTAATGTACTGCCGCCGCAGGAACCATCCAGCAAAAACAGATCATATTCCTTCAGAAGAGTACTGTCATATTGCCCGAACAGAGAATAAAGCCCCACATCCAGACTGCCAAGAATCTGTGTTCTGGCAGCAGCCATGCGGACAGATTCCACGCTTGTGCATACAAGTGACAGCATCAGGCTCAGTACAAGGGCCAGAAATACGGTCACACTTCCCTTTCTCATCATTGGTGATACACCTCCTTCAATGTCAATTTCTGATCATGGATAACTCTGACTGACCGGCACCCTTACAGATACCATAATCTCAGACTGCATTACTCTGTTTGGTAATCTTAGACAAAAGTTTGTTTACAAGACTTGTAAGCTGATCTCGAAAAATAACGACAAGTCCGATAAGGACCACCGTTATCAGAATAATTTCCACAACACCCACTGCATCTTCCTCTCTCATAAAACATCTGGCAAGTTTCCAGAATCTACACATATTTCTCACCTTTCTTTCTGCAAACAATACTCATTCCACAAACAACATCCGGAAATTCCGTAACCCATTTCCAGCTTCATCTCCAAAGCCATACACCTTCATCCATAAAACGAAAGAAATGCCGGCACCATAATAATTGCCATCACAACAGCGAGCATCATCATCATCGGGAGCAGAAGCTTGGTTGCCGCCGCCTCTCCCAGCACTCTCGCCTTGCGCTTTCTTTCGTCCCAGGCTTCCATAGATTCTTTTTCCAGAAGTTCTGCCATTCGCCTGCTGCCCTTCTGAAGATTCTGGATCAGCAGTACCGAAAAGGTCTTATACTTGATCTGACCGCATCGCTCCCCAAATCTGCGGTACGCTTCTGCTTCCGAAATACCGCTGTCCATTTCCCGGCATACTCTTACAATCTCCTCATAGGCATACCGTTTCTGATCCGGTGATTTTTTGCTGTAATCAATGGCAATTTTCTGAAAAGCTCTGCGCACAGGCATCCCCGCCTGAACCAGAAGAGTAAATTTCATTACCAGTCCCGGATAATCCATCAGAAGCTGCTCTGCCCGCTTTTTCCCGGCTTCCTGTTTTTCCTGCGCCTGCCTGACCAGAACAGTAAGTGCCGCAAAAAGGCTGAGTGCTGCCAGAAGCGTTCCGGAATTATCTCCGGGAAGTTCCCACTCCAGATGCTTTCCCTCCCACTTTGCGGGAAGATAATAATAGTCCGGATCATTCTTTTCCTCATTATATAAAACCACCGCATCTGTCAGCCGCTGTTCCACTGTTTCATTTTCAGCAGTCTTTTCGGAACTGTCCTCATCCGTTTCTTCGCCTTCTTTTTCCGGAACCTGTACATGGACATTTCCTGCCGGTTCTCCTTCTACGGAGACCATGAATTTTTCTTCATAGGTACCATCCGCACTCTTTTCCAGCTTATGTCCGTTGGAATAAACAGATCCGCTCCCGCTCTCCAGTGTCACAAGCAGACCCAGAATGTTCCCGGCCAGTGCCACTGCAAGAAAAAGCCTTCTTCCCTTTTTGTCATCCAGAACCTCCAGACGCAGCCATCCGGTTTTCCAGATGCCTACTGTTCCGAAAATCAGTACAAAAAGAATAATATGTATTGCCATACTGTCAGCTCCTTTATACTTCAATATCCACAATTTTCCTTCCCATCCAGTATGCAGCGGCATAAATTCCAAGACAGACACTCATGGCACAGATTCCAAAAGGGTTTCCATACAATACACTGAGAAATCCGGGGGAACTGACCTGAAGATAAAGAATAATTCCTGCAGGCATCAGGCTCATGACCGCCTGCTCCGATTTCTTCGCTGCCAGCGTTGTTTCAATCTCCTTTTTTACATCGATCTTGTCTCCCAGCATCCTGGCGACTTTCTGAATCACTTTGTCCATATCGCCGCCTGTCCGCTTTGCTGTATAAAAAACAGATGCAAAATTTTCGATATCCTCCACCTGAGAGCGCTCTCCCAGGTCCAGGAACAATTCTTCCACAGGCACGCTGACTCTCTGCTGGCTTTCAATGTAATGAAATTCTTTCAGAATATCTTCATTTGCCGTATACAGCCGTTCCAGATCCCTTGCACACGCAGTAACTGCATTTTCCACAGAATACCCTGCCTGCACAGCCACACTCAGAGAATTCAGTGCATCTTTGAATTGATAGTTCAGATTCTTCCTTCGCTCCCGCATCAGCTGCATTTTTTTCCATTTCAGATATAGAAATGCCGCAGGTACTGCACTGACCATTACCCACCAGCTCTTATAGAAAAGATAATCTACTGCCGCGCACAGCAGGATACTCTGTGTCAGATACTTTGCAATTTCTCTTACAGTAAAATGATATTCTCCATAATTCTGTTTCATATGGCAACCCCCGCCCGCTCCAGCTTTTCCCGGTTTTTCAGCGGTTCCATCCGGACAAGGCCTTCCCCCTCCTGCCACCGGTAAAGCGGATGAATGATAATTTCATTGTTCTCAAATCCACATATTTCTGCTATTTCCAGCACTTTCCTGGATTTATCCCGCATCCTGCCCAGATGAATCAGAATATCCACACCTGATGCGATCTGGCGCCTGATTGCTTCCAGCGGCAGATCCACTCCCATCAGAGTCATGGTCTCCAGTCTGGAAAGCATGTCCTTCGCTGAATTCGCATGAGCAGTACTGAGGCTTCCGTCATGTCCGGTATTCAATGCCTGCAGCATATCCACTGCTTCACCGCCGCGCACTTCACCCACGATCACCCTGTCCGGTCTCATTCTCATTGCAGACTTGATCAGATCCCGGATAGTGACAAATGCTGCTCCTTCCATGTTCGCCATTTTTGCTTCCAGGCGGACAAGATTGGCAATCCCCTGAATTTTCAGCTCTGCATTATCCTCGATCGTGATCACGCGCTCATCTTTGGGAATAAAATCCGAAAGAGCCCCGAGAAAAGTGGTTTTACCGCTTCCGGTTCCTCCTCCGATCACCATGCTGTATCTGGCACGCACAAGAATTGCCAGAAATTCCGCACATTCCCTGGGCAGGCTGCCGAGGGAAATCAGCTTTTCCATAGTGATGGGTTCATCCGGAAATCTGCGTATGGTAAGAATCGGTCCGTTCAGAGCTACCGGCGCGATCACTGCATTGACTCTGGCGCCGCCCTCCAGCCTGGCATCCACAATCGGCATAGATTCATTCACCACCCGGTTGCATCTGCCGACAATCTGCTGGATCACATCCTCCAGCTTTTCCCTGGATGTAAAGCTTTTATTCCACCGGCTCAGCCTGCCGCCACGCTCCACAAAAATCGTATCCGGACCGTTTACCATGATCTCCGTCACTGAATTATCCTCCAGAAGCTCCTGAAGCACATCAAGCTTTCTGACAGAATAAAAAAGCTCCTGTCTCAATTCCACCTTTTCCCTCAGAGGAAGACATTCCTCTCTCATGTTATTCAGAATCAGTTCATCAATGGTTTCCAGAATTTCTTCATCACTCAGCTCCCGGGACAAATCCAGCTTTTCCATCAGAAGTCCCCGCAGCCTGCAAAAATTATCCCTGCTCATTCCATATCCTTTCTCAGCAATTCTCTTACATAGTCGCCAAGTTCACTCCATGGAAGCTGCTGTGCATACGTTTCCGCCGCAGAGGGACCTGCATGGAACGGAAGTCTCACTTTCACTGTTTTTGACAGTACCTGCGGATAATCCCAGATGCGGAGAAGATTTTCAAACTGCGAGATTTTGCATGTGGAGATCACATCTGTCAAAACCGGCATATAAATCCTTTTGCACTGATCCAGCAGCTGGAATAATTCCTCAATCCCATTCCCAATATCCAGCACGATCACCTCGTAAGAGCTGTGCATTACAAGCTCCGAGAGAAGTCTTTCCCAGTCCTTCCACGATGTTCCGAGGATATCCGCAGGCGCCTGCACAGGCGGTATGTAATCCAGATTATTGATGGTCTGTATCATGCTGTTCATCTTCACCATCAGATTCTGATTTTCCTGACGGACATAATACAGAAGATCACTCAGATTATGATCAAAGCCTCTTCCCATAAGCTCTTCAAATCCGGCAAACTCTTCCAGATTCAGGTAAAGCACTGCCCGCTCCCTGGCAAGCACCTGTCCAAGCGTCAATGCAAAAGATGTTTTCAGGCAGCGTCCCAGCGGGGAATACACCCCCAGTATTTCCGTAGTCTTCTTCAATACCGGAAACTGGACCGGAAGAACGGCCTTCTCTTCCCCGTAACACGCCATAACCTCTCTTATCACATCCGAAGAAGACTGATATTTATAAACACTGGGATACTGATCAAGTCCCGGAGAGTGTACTCCTTCCGAGAGAATCACGATCTTTCCAATATCCAGCTCCTGAACTTCCCGGCACATTGCCTTCCCGGAGATCAGCAGCAACTCAATATGATTTTCTTTTCCGTAGGCGATCAGGTTCTGCACACTGGTAAATGCCTGGATTTCAAAAGGGATATTCTTCTTCTGATTCAGATAATCCATGAAATTGTAAGCGTAATCCACCTCCAGATCACAGACTGCAAAAATGTTTTTTCTCAATAGACACCTCCCGCATAAAGCACGACACTCAAAAAAACAGGTACTGTAAAGTGAAAATTCTCCAAAGTCATGCCTTTTCTGTAATATGGCCTGACTTCTCCTGTCTGAAAAAATTCCCGGAAATAGCGGATCAGATATTGGATCCTTGTAAAGAAACTGCCGCAAAAGATCAGAATTGCCAAAGAAATGACTGCTCCCAGCAAAAAAGAACTTAAAATACACTTCAGAACTGCTCCCGGGCCCATAACCCCGCCCAGTGCACAGAACAGCTTGATATCTCCTGGTCCCAGCATCCGGAAATAGAACAATCCTCCCAGGATCACAGCCGGAAGTATCATTCCCGCTGCAAAATCCGGAATTCCGCTGATTCCGTCCTGCAGAATCCGCCAGATAAAACCAATCGTCACAGAAAACAAAATCCATTCATTTTCCACCCGTGACGTACACAGATCCATCACTGCAGCAGTCCCCGCAATTACCAGCGGCAGACCGATATTCAGAAACATTTCTTCACCGCCTTTCTTCGCTGCTGTACAACGATAAAGTGTTTGTTGTAATCCATGTCCCGCATGTTCCTTTACCACGTTCAGCGACAGAATTTTTCCGACATTTTTCTCTTCCATGTGCTGTAAAGCTTCTGTGTTTTTATATATTTTATTTTTATCATTCGTATAAAATGGGATTTCCCGTCTGAATTAGACGGATAGGACACCAGAAGATTTCTGGTGAGGCTCATTATAGGACAAATATTTCTGTTTGTCCAGTCCTTTTTTGAACTTTTTTATTTTATCTGTTGTGTCGATTTATGTTTTTGCATATATATGCAAATTTTCTTCTTGACCAATCCTCTCTGCAGTGATAGAGTATGCTCAACATTATCTGAACTTACCGATAAAATCATCATATAATCTGGAGGTACCCTATGACCCGATTACTTTGCCTCGGTGACAGTATTACCGATTGCGGAAGACTCTTTGATGCCCCGCCTCTTGGAAGCGGATATGTGCAGATGCTGTCCCGCATGCTTCATGAGCATGAAATGGACTGGGAAATTTATAACCTTGGCACGGATGGCTTCACCACTGCACGTATCCTTGACCGTGCATCTATGTTTTTTCTTCCCTTAAAACCGGATATCATCACACTGCTGGCAGGCATCAACGATATCGGTCTGATGATGAATACTGACCGTACCCCGTCACAGAAAGAAGAGATGATGCAAAAAAACCTGTCTCAATATAGAGAACTCCTTCAGGTTCTGTCCAAAGCAGAATGCCCTGTTATCCTTATGGAACCCTTTATTTTCCCATGGCCGCAGGAATACAGGAACTGGATTTCCCTTATCCATACTTTATCCCTGGGTATTGAAACTCTGTCACAGGAGTTCCATTTCCCTTACATCAGGCTTCATGATACACTGAATACAGCCGCTCGGGAAAGAGGGATGGTCGCTCTCACCACAGACGGCATCCACCTTACCGAAGCCGGACATGAAATACTGGCAGAACTTTTATTTGCACAGCTCATATCACTTCCGGTAAATAATAGTTGACCTTTTCCGGAATTTATGTATATTTATTTATATATATTGTATATTATTCATCGCGTGAATATAAGAGGAGTACGACCATGGAAATGAACATCAAAAAAATCGAAGATATGTCTTTAAATGCCTGGCCATCCCACAAAATGGAACTTTATGATGGTTGGATCCTTCGTTTTTCTTATTTTTACACACATCGGACCAACAGTGTGGAACAGTTCGGAACTTCCACACTTCCCTGGAGGGAAAAGGTTTCCTACTGCGAAAATGTTTACAAACGTCTTGGGACTCCTGCAATTTTTAAGATCAGCCCTCTTGTCTCCCAGGATTTTGATTATACCCTGGAGAACCGCGGTTATGAAATCCAGCATACCACCAATGTTATGACCGTCCGTCTCCCGGCAGCGCATCTGGATGTTTCGTATAATGACGTATGTTTTGCGGACAGTATTCCTGATGAATGGATTCAAAGCCTGTTTGCACTGAAAGGAACCACGAATCCCGTTCACCGCGCGGTAGTCCCCTCCATGTACCGGGCAATTCCCAAAGAGACTATCTGTGCTTCTGTCAGAAAAAACGGACAGATCATAGCAACAGGACTTGGAATCCTTGATCGTGATTATATCGGCATTTATGCAATTCATGTCCGCGAAGACTGCCGCGGACAGGGAATTGCCCGTCAGATCTGTACCGGTCTCCTCAAAGAAGGACGGAAAAAAGGTGCCGAAAACGCCTATCTCCAGGTCGTGGAAGGCAATACACCAGCCAGAAGGCTCTATGAATCCCTAGGGTTCTACCAGTTCTATACCTACTGGTTCCGCGTCCAGCCTGCAAAATAACAAAGCGCAGCCATTATCCGGCTGCGCCCTTTTTCTTTGGGGAATCGATTTTATTTTATATACATTTATACACAATAAAACTGAACTAAACTGTCTTTTTTGACAGAACAGCCGGTGTCACAGTTCCCACAACCATGCTGGTTACAGGGCTGAAATACAGAAGAGTGGTGAGTACACAATAAATCGGAATCATAATTACAAACTGAACAAGTCTGCCCGGCATAATGGCATAGAAATTATACCCCAGGAACAGTACCAGACCTGCTGTTGTAAATACCAGAGAGCTGAAAAATCCGGTAACAACAACTGAAATGCAGATACCAACAGTTTTTCCGGTTCTTCCTTTATTTGCAAACAGCGGTTTGATCAGAGCCGGAAGCACACCCCAGAGAACTGCAGCCACTGTGATCAATGGATTTATTGCATATCCCTTCATGAAGCAGCCAATGATGTCTGCGCACAATCCGCACACACCGCCTGCAATCGGACCGAGCCAGAGTCCTGCGAGAATAGTACATACACTTCCCACAGAAATACGGTAAGCTCCCAGTTCAACTACGAGAACTCTGGTGAGTACAAGATGCATGGCTACCAAAAGCGCCATAAACACCAATGTTTTTACGTTCCAATAGGTTTTGTAACTATTTTTTTGCATAATAAAAACACCTCCATAATGTTTTAAAGTAATAGAGTAGTTACTGATAAATAATAATCCCTCCACATTATGAGATGTTCTCACATGTAGCAACGGGTGCGGAAAATATATCGTAAGCCGCCTGTCAGATTTGCGGACTTTTCGTTTCACGGCGACTCCCCAGCCAATGAACACTTGACGCATAAATTCCTACTTCGCTATTATTTATTTAAGGCGATTATATCACATTTTATGGAAATTTCAATATATATTTGCTATAATTCAGATAAAAAAGCCGCATAGTTCAGAGCATTTCCCATATACTACTTTTTAATATCGCGTACAGGCAAAGTTGGTCCTGTTTAAGGAGGAAATTGCTAATGAACAAAGAAAACATGCATCCGGATGACAGTCAAAACCCATACCATATCTATTATGACAATTATCTGGACACAGATGCCTGTACAGAGTGTACAGGTCTTATATATAAAGCCGCAGAAGACCGAAAGGAATGGGATTCCTACCGGGAAGTTTATGACTTTACACCCCGGTCATCCCTGCCTGAAGATAATCCGCATTAACTGCAACACGGGGAGGATATGAATGAAGAAAATCATTGCTCTGTGCATCTGCTCATGCCTGGTATTTACCATGACCGGCTGCACATTAGGAGACATGCTGAAAGAATATATCAACAATGAAGATACTGCTGTACAGGAAAGTTCTGTGGAAAAGCACCGGGTCTATATGGACGAGATTACCGGTACCCTTGTGGATTTCACCGGAAGCCAGCTTACCATGGAAAGTGAAGAGCAGACTTACACCTTCGATGTTTCCCAGGCTACTCTGGAATGTGCAGACGGAATGATTACCGGAGACGAAATCAGTGTCATTTATGAAGGTCAGCTTTCCGACACAGACACCAGCATGGTAAAGGCGCTGAAGGTGGCAGATGAATTCCACCAGAAGACACAGCTTAAGGAACGGACATCCCAGGGGGAAGTTTTGAATCTCACTCCCAATACCATTACAATCCGGACCAAAAAAGGCAAGACTGTCACTTTTCCTGTGACGGGAACGGAACAATATTATCAAAACGGGCTGAATGTCGGGACATGGGTCTATGTTCATTATAAGGGAACGATTTCCAGATCCACGGATGGCGGCACTACAGTTCTGAATGCCAGCCACCTGAAGGTCTTAAGTATCTCTGACATTGAACCCCTGACGGTACCCGAGCCGACTCCTACGCCCGTACCTTCGGAGGATACCCGAGAGGAAAAGGATAAAGAAAAACAGCTTCACGCTGCTATTCAGAATATTTCCACCAATGTACTTACCGTACTTTCTTCCGGTTCCAATGCCTCCCTGAATATAGATATCTCTCAGATTCCTGCTTATTTCAAGGGTGGTGTGGCTCCCGGCTCCTATGTAAATATCACTTATACAGGGGAGCTTAAAGAAAATACTCTGGAAGGCATCACGATCCTGGGTGTCTCCAGCGAAGATCCGGATACCATGGCGGAGCGTAACTTTTCCTTTACGGTAACCGGAACCATCGTGGGCTCTACTGCAAATACCGTAACCATCCAGACCAGTGACGGCGCCTCTGTCACCTGTTTCACGGAAGGTGCACAAAATTCCAGTACCGGAGGCCTGTCCATCGGAAGCGGAGTACGGATTACCTTTAATCCTGTTCTTTCCAGAGAATCCAATATTTATACTTCCCTCAAAATCGAGGACGCGTAAAAAATTTCTCCCTGATTCGCTTTTCCCCGTCCTGCAGCCATGCTGTTACTTCCGGGGAAGAGCCCAGGATATTCAGGAAGGAGTTATATTCATCCAGAGTTCCCTGTCCATGGGGCACCATATATGCTCCGGCATCACTGCCCAGAGCAACCTTTGCTTTTTTCTCCCAGGCAAGGCGCAGGTTCTTCTCAGCGTGTTCCATGATGGGCCGAATCGTCCCATCCTCGTATCTTCCGCATCCCAGGAGATTACGAACGGTCACAAGGGTAGGCACCCAGACTGTTTCACTGTCGGCCAGCATGGAGATGGTCTCCTCGTCCATGTAATTTCCATGCTCCACACTGTCCACGCCGGCCTCCACAGCTGCCTGTACGCCGTAGATGCCATTTGTATGGCTCATGACCGCAAAACCTTCCTCATGGGCAATGTGTACCATTTCCCGGACTTCGTCTGCCGGAAGCGGATTTCCGGTCACAGCGCCGTGATCGTTAAAGTCCAGAAGGCCGGTGGTCATGATCTTAATAAAGTCCGCACCTTCTGCTTTTGCCTCCAAAACAAGCTCATGGTATTCCTTCATACTGTCAAATCCGCGGCCCACGATGGCACCGTAATGGCCGTTTTTATGAATGGCAAATATCGGGCTTCGGTAATCGATTCCATAATCTCCGGCAAGCTCCTTTGCCCTTTTTGATACTCCCAGCGCATCTCCTCCATCCCGTACAAAAGTGACTCCGATATCCTGATACGCTTTCAGGTGCCTCTTTACCACCTCATCCTTTACTCCATCTCGGTGGATATCCACAGCCTTCCTGTAATTTTCGCCATCCATGATCATATGCGCATGGCATTCTCCTAACATACTCTCACCTCTGATTTTTTCCAGCGCAGGCATTCCCAATCTATGTCTGCCCCATCCAATTTGTCAGCGTTCAAAAAACTTTCTGATTTTTTCTTCATCTGCCTGCACCGAACCCTGTACAAAGAAAGGCTTTCCGCCTCCACGTCCGTTTAATGCCGCATTCATCTCTTTTGTAAACTGACGCAGATCCCCGTTTATCTCGCCCATAGCGTATTTGTAGCTGCCATCCGGATTTTTGGAAAATACCGCACAGCAGCCCTCGCAGGTCTGCATCACAGCGTCCGTAAGCTTGCGCACACTGTCAGCCTCCAGTCCTTCCTTAAACAGAAGCACACTTCCGTGACCCTCCCATTTTTTCGCTTCGCTGGAAAACATTTCTTCTTCCATAGAGTGAATCCTGCCTTTCAAGGCAAA
>JALEHU010000054.1 GCA_022770365.1 Blautia sp.
CAGTCACAAAGAAAATAGGACATTACCGGTGGAACAGGCAGCTCCTTTGCAATGCTTTGTACAATGTCAATCTTGGAAATGGACTTATTGTACATTACAAAAGCATAGTTCAGAACAATGCCATTGCAGGAAAGCATAACAGCAACTGCCTGATGCCCGTAATCCTGTTTTCCCTTTAAATGGGATTGGTGAAAATACGCATCTTCAATCGGATGTAAAGCTTGTGACGAAGGCTTTGTCTTTGAAGCGATCGTATCGTCCACAATACAGAAAACAGGCTTTCCGGTGCGTGCTGCTTCCGAATAAATAATCTCAATGACAGAGCATTTTAACGTATCTGAAAGTAAGGAATCATCCCATTTTCCGGAATTGAGGAAATGGGCAATCGTAGTTCTGTGGCAGGAACTGTTTTTAGCAAAGTTCGTGGTTTTTCCATGATATCCTGAAATGAAAATACTGATTAGGATACTCATAAGATGGTTTATTACTCGGTTCGAATAAAATTTGCATAAGTTTAATTTTTTAATCTGGTTGTATATGAATGAGGAATGATGTATAGTATTTGCGAGAGACACCTTCTTTCGTAAATGTTGCAAATGTTTGTTTTGGCACTTTCATTATACAACACATGGAATCGAGGTGTCTTTCTTTTATGCAAAATCACGAACTTGCTCATTTATAGGTAACCATTTAAAATACTTTTATTCTTTATATCGTGAATATCTGATGCCGCGCTGCAGACTTATTCTGCAGCGCTTGTGTATTCCCTGCGCATGTATTTTTCCAGGACCGGGAATTGAACAGGGCCGATTTCAAGAAGCTTCCTATGAAATTCTTTCAGGTCAAAATCATCTCCAGCAGCTTTTTTGCAGTAGTTTTTGAGATCCAGAAAGTTGAGATATCCCCAGTAATATTTCAGATAATTGGCAGGTGTTTCTACAATATACTGGAAGATGTTCTGAGCGGTTTTTTCGTCCTGAATGCCGAAAGCTTTGAGAAAATCTGCAGCCTGTGCCTGGCTCCATCCTCTGTAATGGATGCCGATATCCAGAAGAGAATAGATGCACAGGTTGATGCTCCGGTTCAGCCATGACAGACGGGCGATTTCCGCGGCATTTCCGGAGTCAGACAGCTCTCCCGCGTATCGGTAGGCATAAGACTCTGTGTAGGTTGCCCATCCCTCGATATAGCCGCTGGACGTGATCAGGCAGCGGATACCGGACGGATTCTGACGTGAGAAAAAAACAGTCTGGTAAAGATGACCGGGATATCCCTCGTGTCCAAGGGTGGTGAAAAGCTCCAGCGGGGAGGACTGACTGGAACGGTTGATATAGATCACATTCGGACTGCAGGTATCCAGCGGCGGTGTGAGATAAAATGCCGGACTTAAAAAGTCTTCCATGGAATTATGAATATACCGTATCCCACAGGCGGTTTCGTCCGTTTCGGGGAAATCTTCCTGCATCTTTGTTTTCAGAGTTTCCAGAATGTCTTCAGGTTCCATATCAGGAAAAAGTGTATTATCTTTCATGAGGGCTGAGAGAGAAGAATCCTTTTTTAGAATCTCACTGGCTTCCTTGCTGTCCAGAAGAAGCTGCTTCAGGAGCCGCTTTTCTATCTGAGGTACAGGCACATAGGAACCGACCTGACTTTTGAGCAGATAGAGGTAATATTGCTGTCCGCCTTCAAATCCCGCAAGTCCCCGGCTGCTTTTGCCGGTGCCGCGAAGAGCCGAAAGACCTTCCATCAGTTCCCGGTAGGCGGGAATTACTTCATTCAGAAAAATCTTTTTGTGCGTTTCATTCAGCCGCTCCATCTCTTTATCGGAAAGTTTTCCGTATTCCGTCAGTTTCTGACTGAAAATCTCAAGCATATAATTTGATTCCGGATTTCTGATAAAAGCGCTGCACTGTTCAAGAATGCGGTCCAAAGTAGTATCACTCATGAAAAGCCCAGCGGCGGATTTTTCCTGCTCAAAGGCAAGGATACTCTGAAAATAGGGGCGGATGCCGGTGAGAAGATTCAGATAATCGCTGATATCCTGATCCCTGTGAAAGGCATACTCCGCAAGGAGCACAGGTAGCTGCGCCTGGATGCCGAGACCTGGCCCCAGAGGTTCCTCCAGAAGAGAAAGTCCCTCCAGGGAACATTCCGTATGATAATAGAGCAGGAGCGTATCCAGAGTAAGCTGGTTCTCCTCGGAAAGCCTGGAATAAGAAAAGTCTTTCAGTGCCGCTTCATACTCTCTGCACTTGCTGATGGTTTCACTGATATCAGAACTGATCGTTCCAAGTGAAGGGGCATTACGGCAAATTCCGTGTTTTTCCGGGTAAGCCAGGGAATAGTGGAGAGTCAGGGTATTCTGAGAGACCTCTTTTTCAAAAACTTTTTTTGTGAAGGATTCAAATCTGGCATTTTCAGACAGGACATAGTTTGTAAGATAGCCGGTGAAAATACCGAAAAAAAGGACAAAGATCAATGAAACGGCTATTTTCAGGGACTTTTTCAGATGAGGGCTTTTTGAAGGCATAGGATTTCTTCCGTCCGGAGTCGTTTTTACTATCTTATTGGAAAAGTGGAAAATCTATGCTATCATGAAGAAAATGGGCTGCGGATTATGATGCGGCCGGCAGTGAAAAGGAGCGAAATGATGTCAGAAGTATATGATTTGATAATACTGGGAGCAGGACCGGCGGGAATCAGCGCAGCAATTTATGCGGCAAGGGCCGGTCTTCACACACTGTGGCTGGATAAGCAGTTTTCTCCGGGAGGACAGATTATCAGCACTTATGAGGTGGACAATTATCCGGGAATGCCGGGAATCAGCGGTATGGATCTGGGAGAAACGATGGCTGCCCATGCGGAAAAACTGGGGATTTCGACCATCAGAGAAAATGTCCTTTCTGTTGAGGATACAGCCGGAGTGAAAATTGTGCGGACCAAAAAACATGAGTACAGAGGCCGGACTCTGATTATTGCCTGCGGCGCATCTCATCGGAAACTGGGCATTCCCGGAGAGGAAGAGCTGGGCGGCATGGGCGTGTCTTACTGTGCTACCTGCGACGGGGCTTTTTTTAAAGAAAGAACTGCGGCAGTCGTCGGAGGCGGAAATACAGCTGTGGAAGATGCGGTTTTCCTGGCACGGATCTGCCGGAAGGTCTATGTGGTACACAGAAGATCAGAACTTCGTGCGGATAAAGTGCTTCAGGACCGACTCAGGGAATATGATAATGTAGAGATGGTATGGGACAGCATTCCGCTGGAGATCCGGGGAAGCGAGCAGGTGACAGGTCTTCTGGTACGCAATGTAAAAAGCGGTGAAGAACGACTTCTGGATACGGATGGTGTGTTTATTGCAGTGGGAATTGTGCCAAATACTGAAAAATTTAAGAATTTTGTGCAAATAGACGAAAATGGCTACATTATTGCCGGGGAAGAAGGTCTGACAAATACTCCCGGAGTCTTCGCGGCAGGTGATATTCGCACAAAATCCCTTCGTCAGGTGGTCACAGCGGTGTCTGATGGTGCAAATGCAGTCAATTCCGTTCAGAAATATTTACTAAAGAAAAATTAGGGTATCTTTTTTTCTATAGTAAATGTGCTGGTTTCGGGCAGTGATTTTATAGCTGCCAGAATTTGACAGAAAATTTTTTCTATGATAGTATGCGCAAATGCTCTGGCGGGCAGTGAATTACTCATGTATGAAACCTTGCCGGGCACGTATGTTATGAAATTTAAAGGAGTATACTATCATGATGAAAAATATAATTACTGTATTATTGCTTTGTATCTGTATGCTGGCAGCAGGTCCGTCCACAGCAGTTGTCTCTGCAGAGCCTGTGAAGACAGCAGATGTATCTGCTGACCGGAAAGAGGATGCGGCACCGGGCAGTGAGAGCGCAGAAGAGGAAGGCGCGGCTTCGGTGTTCGGTGATCTTTCCGAAGAAGAACTCCGCGAGGAAATTGTGGAATTTGCCGTGCAGTTTGAGGGTAATCCCTATGTTTACGGAGGTACAAGTCTTACAGGCGGTGCAGACTGTTCCGGATTTGTGATGTCCGTATTTAAAGAATTCGGCTACGAGCTTCCCCGTGTGGCGGCAGACCAGTGCAGTGCTTCCACTCAGAAGAGTATCGAGGATATAGAGCCGGCCGACCTGGTGTTTTACGGGAATGGAGGCATCAGCCATGTGGCTCTTTATATCGGAGACGGACAGATCATCCATGCCAGTACATCAGCCAGCGGCATTAAAATCTCGGATTATGATTATGAGACCCCGGTTGCTGTCGGAACTTGTCTGGAATAGTCGAATAAAATCGCATTTTAAGCAAAGTGCACAAAAGAAAACGAAAAATGTGGATTGTGGATAACTCGGTGCAAAATTTATCCACATTCGAGATATCCAAAAACCCTAGATAAATCAAGTTATACACAAAGTTATCCACATTATCCACCGTGATAACATGTGGATGAAAAGATTTACATAATGAGATTTTAAACGGATGTTCTGGTAAAATGTCATAAACTTCCAAAATGTGACAAAAATATTAAAAAAATCTATTGACATTTAAAATGTGAAAAAACGATAGAATATTTTGTCGAAAAGAAAATAATTAAATAATATTTTGAAAAATATCAGAATATTCAAGAAGATAATTCCCGAAAGATTTCGTATTTTGTCGAACCCTACTGGGTAAGCATTTTGTATAAAACAGAGAATTAATAAGATAAATGACAGGACGTAACAAAATTGTAATAATTTTATCGGCAGAAAGATTTGTCCGGAGTTATACACATTATTATAAAAGGAAGAGCCTTCCATGTGGAAAATCCATGTGGAAAGCTCTTATTTTTGTGTATATCTGATGTAAGCGGAGTATACAGCAGCAGTCCCGGTCAGAATTATGGATTGCTGCGAAACTATGCTTTTTGTTTCATCCTTTTGATGACCTTCAATCTGGTGAATTCCTCACGTTCTTTTTCCTCCAGTGCATTCTGGATATCTCTGGTGAGTGTTTCGTATCTGGGGATGGTGATGTTTTTCAGGGCGTTGGCACGCTTCTGGGTCTTTTTGATGTTGGCGGCAAGCCGGATAGCGGCATTTTCCACCATGGAGAGCTGGATGGAAAGCTCCTTGACCTTTTCAAAAGCAGCTTTTGCTTCGTCCAGAGACATCTTTGTGCTGTAATAGGCATAGGTGGGTTTATTTCCTGTTTTGTCATATTCCACCAGGGGGATTTCCGTGCCCATAACACTGCGGGTTTTGATGCGGATGGAATTTTCCACAGGAACTGTGCAGGCGATCTGTTCTACAAATGCGATTCCGATCTCCATGTTGGCTTTCTGCAGGGCCGCATATGCGGTGCTGAAAGTCCGGTCGATCTGTGTCTGGATATCCTTTGCCTGATCGATAAGATTCATCATTTCCCGGATAAGGATATTTCGTTTCTTGTCCATCAGCTCATAGCCCTGCCGGGAAAGAGCCAGCGAATTCTTGGCCAGAATCAGGTTTCCCTTGGTGGGGAAGGTATTCGGATCCATGAAACAACCTCCAATCTGTTTTTCAGAAAACCAGTCCGGGCATCAGGCTCTGACGGTTTCCCGGTAATACTTATTCAGAATCTTTGTGTCAATACGGTCAAGCTCTTCTTTTGGAAGGAGTCCGAGGAGTTCCCAGCCTTTGTCCAGTGTTTCCTGAATGCTGCGGTTTTCATTTTCACCCTGTCCCACAAATTCGGTTTCGAAAGCTTTGCCAAATACCAGGTACTGTTTATCCAGCGGAGAAAGCTCATCCTCACCGATAACCGATGCGAGGGCACGTGCATCGCCCACCTTTGCATAGCAGGAGAAAAGCTGATTGGCAACATCCTGGTGATCTTCCCGGGTGAAGCCCTCACCGATGCCGTCCTTCATCAGACGGGAAAGGGAAGGAAGCACATTGATGGGCGGGTAGATTGCCTGGCCGTGAAGCTGGCGGTCCAGAACGATCTGTCCTTCTGTGATGTAGCCTGTCAGGTCAGGAATCGGATGTGTGATATCATCGTTCGGCATAGTCAGGATCGGGATCTGGGTAACGGAACCGGTGCCGCCTCTGACGATACCTGCACGTTCATACAGGGTAGCCAGCTCGCTGTATAAGTAGCCCGGATAACCTTTTCTGGAAGGAATCTCGCCCTTGGAAGAGGAGACTTCACGCATGGCCTCGCAGAAAGATGTGATATCAGTCAGAATCACAAGAATGTGCATGCCCTTTTCAAATGCAAGATATTCTGCGGCTGTCAGAGCAATCTTCGGAGTCAGAAGACGTTCCACAACCGGGTCGTTGGCAAGATTCAGGAACATGACAACGTGGTCGGAAGCGCCGCTCTCCTCAAAGGTACGGCGGAAAAATTCCGCAACATCGTATTTGACACCCATAGCGGCAAACACGATGGCAAAGTTCTCGTCAGAGTCACCGCCCAGGGAAGCCTGCTGAACGATTTGGGCGGCAAGCTTGTCGTGGGGAAGGCCGTTTCCGGAGAAAATCGGAAGCTTCTGCCCACGGATCAGTGTGGTAAGTCCGTCGATCGCGGAAATACCGGTGTTGATATAGTTACGCGGATATTCACGGGTGACCGGGTTCAGCGGAAGACCGTTGATGTTCAGGCTGACCTCCGGTGTGATCGCCCCAAGCCCGTCGATGGGCTGACCGATGCCATTGAAGGTACGTCCGAGGATTTCCGGGGAGAGCCCGATTTCCATGGGATGGCCGGTCAGACGGGTATGAGTGTTGCCAAGGGACATATTGTCGGTTCCCTCAAATACCTGAATGACTGCCTTGTCTTCATAGATCTCAATGATACGGCCGATCTTTCTTGTACCGTCGTCCATGCGGAATTCTACGATTTCCTCATTGGCGGCATTTTTTACGCCTTCCAGGACAACCAGAGGGCCGTTTATTTCGCTTAAGCCTAAATATTCGATTGCCATATAAACTTTTCCTCCTTATCAGCCGTTTTTCTCTAATACATGATCATAGAAGTCGTCAATTGCCTGATGATATTCCTCAAATTTTTCCGGATGGTCATTTGGAACATCATATTTAATCGCGATTACACGCTCAAAAATGTTGTCCTCTTTCAGAACGGAGACGGGCATTCCGCGGTTGATAAGAGCACGGGACTTTTCATAAAGATACAGAATGGTCTCCATCATTTTGAGCTGCTTATCCATAGGCACACAGGTATCATCCGGATGGAACGCGTTCTGCTGCAGGAAGCCGAGACGGATGACTCTGGCGATTTCCAGGGTCAGCTTCTGGTCATCGGGAAGTACATCACTGCCGATCAGTTTGACAATTTCCATCAGGGAACTTTCCTGGTTCAGGATCGCCATGATCTGGTTGCGGTAAGTGACGAATTTGGGGGATACATGCTCTCTGTACCACGGGGACAGATCCTCCAGGTATTCACTGTAGCTGGTGAGCCAGTGGATCGCCGGAAAATGGCGGGAATAGGCAAGGGATTTGTCCAGTCCCCAGAAACAGCGGACGAAACGTTTGGTATTCTGGGTGACAGGCTCGGAAAAATCGCCGCCCTGGGGCGACACCGCTCCGATGATGGAAACGGAACCCTCGGTGCCGTTCAGGTTCTGCATCATTCCGGCTCTTTCATAGAATGCAGAAAGCTTGGAAGCCAGGTAAGCCGGGAAACCTTCCTCGGCGGGCATTTCCTCCAGACGGCCGGATAATTCACGGAGAGCTTCTGCCCAACGGGAAGTGGAGTCCGCCATGATCGCTACGTCATAGCCCATATCCCTGTAATATTCCGCCAGGGTAACACCTGTGTATATAGAAGCTTCACGGGCGGCAACCGGCATATTGGAGGTATTGGCGATCAGGGTGGTACGGTCCATCATCAGGTTTCCGGATTTCGGGTCGATCAGTTTGCTGAAGTCTTCCAGAACCTGGGTCATTTCGTTGCCGCGCTCTCCGCATCCGATATAGATGATGATATCGGCGTCAGACCATTTGGCGATCTGATGCTGGGTCATGGTCTTTCCTGTACCGAAACCGCCGGGAATGGCTGCTGTTCCGCCTTTGGCGATAGGGAACAGGGTATCCAGAATACGCTGTCCTGTCACAAGAGGAACACTCGCCGGGAAACGTCTGTGAGTGGGACGGGGGACACGGATCGGCCATTTCTGTGCAAGAGCCAGATCCTTTGTGGTTCCGTCGGAAAACTGGATGGTCACAATAGGGTCAAGAATGGTATAGGCGCCATCCGGTGCAGCTTTGATCACGGTTCCCTCGGAAAGGTTGGGAGGAACCATGGATTTATGAAGAATGGAGGCGGTCTCCTGCGTTTCGGCGATGATCGTGCCGGGACCGATGGTATCTCCTTCTTTTACGGTAATATGAGTATTCCATTTCTTCTCTGTATCCAGAGAGCTTACGCTGACACCCCGTGAGATGTATTTGCCGGAGGTTTTGGCAATCTCCTCCAGCGGACGCTGGATACCGTCAAAAATATTATGGATGATGCCGGGGCCTAAAAGAACGGAAATGGCATCGTCCGTTCCCTCTACGATCTCGCCCGGTTTGAGCCCTGTGGTTTCCTCAAAGACCTGGACGGTGGTCATGCCTTTTTTCAGGCCGATGACCTCGCCTACCAGATGTTCTTTTCCTACATAGACCATTTCGGAAATTTTAAAGCCGGCATTGTCTTTTAAGTAGATGACGGGACCGTTGATGCCGTAAATGATACCTGTTTTACTCATGCTTTCAGCCCTCCGTCAAATTTGAATTCCCCGCGGACTGCATTGAAATTCTCCTGGAAGGAGTTGTCAATGAGAATGTTTTTGCCGGGGATGGTTGCTTTGATTCCGCCGATAAAGGACTCACCGGAAACCTCCAGAGGAAAGCCGGTTTTGTGTGTCATGGTGTCAAGTTTGTCATTGTCACTGGCGGAAAGATAGATGTGCAGTTCGTCTTTGCCGGCGAAATCTCTGGCCTCCCGGATCTTTTCCGCGAGATAATCAAGGTATTCCGGGGTGGCAGTGAAGGCTTCCAGATGCTCCTTTACCTCAGCGAATAACTGATCTGCAAGCTGGTTCTGTTTCTGGGACCAGTCACGTTTCAGTGTGATCATTTCAGCGGAAAGCGCTTTGTTGATCTCGCGGCGGACGTTTTCGGTTTCTGCCTTGATTTCGCACTCGGCGCTTTCGGTTTGTGACTTTTTATGTTCTGCCAGCATTTCTGCAAGGGATGCTTTATGTGCTTCAATGTCACCTACAGCTTTTTCCCTGGCGGCTTCAACGGAAGTTTTATAGAAATGCTCTAATTTCTCGTCAATTGTCATAATTACACCTGCCTGTCTGGTTAGTCTGTTGATATCTGGTGCCGCGGCTTATGACTGCTGCAAAACCGCGGCAGTGGAATTTTATAATTTCAAGCCGATTGCTTCATTTACATAAGAAGTGATGAAATCGGGCTTGCGGCCTGTGCCGTGTCGGTCGGGAATTTCGATGATCAACGGTGTTTTGTGATGAAGTCTTACATCATCAATGATCTCCGGAAATTCCCGGCCGAATTTTTCGGTAAGAAGAATAATGCCAACTTCTTTGTCTGCGATGGTGCGTTCCAGTGCGTCGCGGAGCTCACCCCGCTCATGGACGACCACGCCTTCCACGCCGGCCAGCCGCATTCCTGTGTAAGTATCAATGTTGTCGCTGATCAAATACATTTTCATAAAGAAAACCTGCCTTATTTATTAAAGACTGCCCAGGATCATGAAGGAGATGATCAGACCGTAAAGTGCGATACCTTCTGCCATGGCTACGAAAATAATGGATTTACCGAACAGGCTTCCGTCTTCGCTGATGGCGCCGAGTGCTGCGCTCGCGGAGCTTGCAACGGCGATGCCGGAACCAAGACCGGAGATACCGGTAACGAGAGCTGCAGCGATATAGCCAAGACCGGTTGCAAGACCATTGGAAGCGTCAGCAGCTGCCTGCACGCTGGAGGTTCCGGCCAGCATTACAACGGCTGCTATAAGCAGGGTTCCGAAGAAGAAAAAACAGTTGGCTTTCACAGTTTTTGTATAGCGGGCTTTACTTTTCTCTCCAAGGAAGAAATATCCGAAAGGTACGATGATGCTGAGAACTAATGCAATGGCTGTTACAATCTGAATAAGTGTTGTCATAATAATATCCTCCTAAAACATTTCGGTAAAATGATTTTATTTTTTCAGGAACGGGCGGAATTCACGTCCGTTTCCATGATAAAAACGGCTGAAAAGCTCGTAATATTCCAGACGAAGTACCTGAATACCCACGATCAGGCCTTCCATGGCACTTACGAAGAGGTTGCCCAGAACAATCACGATCCAGTTGGGGCTTCCTCCGTTGGCAGCTCCTGCCAGCATGAGGACCACTTCCATCATGGCGGCATGGCTGACTGCGAATGCACCTACACGCAGAAAAGACAAGGTATTGGACAGATAGCTGAGGAGAACTTCAAACAGTTCGAAAAAGCTCTGTACAAAGAACATGGCACCCTTGTTGTCCGCGGGAAGAATGTCTTTTTTCCTGTTAACAATATTGGTCAGCGGCTCCTTCAGGAACATCAGAAGCAGCGGCACACCGAACATGATCACAAGGACTGCGGTTCCCGGAAGCTTTCTTCCGGTCATGAACAGTACAATTGCTACAACCACAGCACCGTAGAAGATCAGTCCTGCTGCGGAATTGCTGTCAAACCAGGATCGCTCCACATCTTTGGAACGTACTGCATTGATGATGTTGAAGATCATACAGATCAGGATGATTCCCATGCCAAAAGCGATGGCAACAACAAATACCACATTCAGGCGTCCCACCAGAGGCAGATTCATCATGGCATCCATGGGTTTCAGCCATATAGGCTTCAGAACATCTTCAAAACCAAAGAAGCTTCCATACATAAAGCCGAAGAAGATGGAGAAGATACCCGCGCAGCTGATGATTCCGGCAAGATTCATCTTTCTGGTCTTATACAGGAACAGACCGCCAAGGAAGAGGCACAGTCCCTGCCCCACATCACCGAACATGGCTCCGAAAATAAAAGAATAGGTAATGGCAACGAACCATGTGGGATCCATTTCGTTGTAGGCGGGAAGACCGTACATTTTTACATACATTTCAAATGGTTTGAAAAGTTTCGGGTTTTTCAGTCTGGTAGGCGGCTGCCTTGTGGCTTTTGTGTCAGGAAGATCGTCTCCCATGATGCAGAAAACACTATCATCGTTCGCAATATTTTTCTGGAAGGACAGGGCGTCTTTTTCGGACATCCATCCGCAGAGGATGTAAAAGACGTTATCCGTTTCACTTTTGGTGCATGCAGCCAGCCTTCGGACATCAAATCCGGAGGAACACTGTTCCAGGGCATTTTTGGCAGAAACAATGTCCTTTGCATTGTCCCGGAATAATTTTGTCTGAGCTTCTTTGCAGGAAGCCAGCTCTGCATGAACCTCACTGTGCCGTTTTTCCAGGCTCTCGCATGCCTCGGCGGCAGTACCGTGATACTTATTCGGGATATAGATCTGCTCAAAATGCATGGAGGCATATACGGCATGTATCTTTGTGGCTTCTTTCGCCGGAATGAAATAGATTCCGTAAACATAGCGTTCGCCTTCCTCGCATTTGATAAAGATCGTATCCAGACTGTGGTAAATATATTTCTCAAATTTCTGGAAATATTCTTTTTCAATCCTTCCGAAACGGCACTGGATATACTGGAACTTTAAGATATCGGAAATCTTAAAGTTGACGTTCCGGAAATGTCGGATAATTTTTAAAGGTTCGATGAGCGACGCATGCTCATTTTCCAGTTTTTTGCGGGTGGATGCAAGCTCATCCGCACGGGTCTGAAGTTTTTGGATGGTGGAAACAGCTTCCTCGGCAGTCATAGACCCGGGAACGATATTTCCCGGATTTTCCAGCTCCTCATAAAAACGATTCACAGTAGAAAGATGTTCTTTATAAGGATTGATCTCCAAAAACGGGGATAATGCTGCCACTTCCGAAAGTTCGGAGAGGGCATTTTCCAGATGGATCTCATATTTGGATAAATACGTATTTACCACCCGGTCAATATCCGTCTTGGGCCCGGTAATACTTAGAAATTTCATTTTCTCAATCAAGATGTTACCTCCGGGATGTTAATTGCTGCGAATATAACGCATGGCATCGTCCGGTTCTACGCCATATCGTACACATTCAATGGCAATGGTCAGACGGTTTACTTCGTGTTCTTTGTGATAAAGGTAGGAATACAGCGTTGCCACGGAGTAGGGATCCCTGCGGGATTCTTTCTCCAGAATATGACGGAGGATATAATTGTAAAATTCCTCCAGATTTGTGGCAGAAAGCTTCGTGAATTTCTTACCGTAATATGTGCGGCGGAAAAGAGCGATGGATTCTTCATAGGAAGCGGCTTCCACCAGAGAGCGTATCTCTTCTTTTTTCAGCTTGTAATTCACAGGGATCAGCAGCGCGTAAATATCTGCGGGCTGCATGTTGAAGCATTGTTTTGATCTCTGGATAAACTGAAGATTCAGCATATCAAATTTTTCGCCGTAAGCGAAAGTGATCTCTTTCAGATCATTTCCTGAAAATAATTTTTTGCGCACATTCCAGATCTGGGTAAAATAATATAGGTCGAGAGCCATGCCGTAATCAAACAGCAGTGCATTTTCGTGATCCTGAATATGTGACAAGGGGATATAAAATTCATTGCCCTTCAGAGCGTTGATAAATTCCGGCATGGTCCTGCAGGCGTTCAGAGCATCCAGATCAAGTTTGGAATGTCTGCGGAAAAATTCCCTGTAAGGAGAAAGATCCACAGGGTCCGTCTCTCTGTGATCAAAGATATTCGTGATCATTTCCTTGAGGACACGGATCTCATAACGTTTGGAATAAAGATCCAGGAATGTTCTCTGCCTGGAATTGGCAAAACTGTATATTTTGGAGAAATCCCGGAAGATGGATGCCTTGAGCATTTTTTCAATCTGTCCGCGGTGCAGGTTGTTCTCATCTACGGCAGCCCAGGCATCTGCGTACGCCGGTGTACGCTTCAGATAGGCGGCAGCCTGCGGAACACCCGGCAGCCGGATGATCTCTGCAAGCTGGTCCTCTGTGATCAGCTTACTCTGCATGGCTCGTATTTTTGTGGAAAGTCCGCTGTAAGAGAGGATACTTCCCATTGTTCTCACTTCCTTTCCTTTCTGCGCTCGAACTCATCGCTGCAGAATCTGACGGAAAAGGTCTTCGGATAGACGCTCGTGGTTTGCGGCATAGTAGGTATCCAATGCTGCAAAATGCGCTTCTGTATCATGCCTGAGGGCAGTGAGCTGAGCATCCTTTTCTTTTTCCAGTCCATCACGTATCTGCTGAATTCGGGCATTTGTTTTTCGTTCCAATTCAGCATCGAAGTCTTTGGATTGCTTTTCCATTTCTTCAGAAAGCACTTTCCTGGTTTTATCCGCTTCTTCCTGCACGGCTTTGGCCGCAAGTTCGATCTCGGATAATTTACTTAAGATTTGTTCCATTTGCACCCTCCTTTTTTTATGATGCCCTATTATACATCGTTTGTTAAAATATTCCCAATGAAATATCACCAATATTTATATGGTAAACACAGGTTTTTTTGTGAAAAACCATTGCGTTTTACGACAACAATGAAAAACACACTGATAAACTGTATAAATTTTGCACCTGAATTTGTTGATTTTGACTATAGTCCCGGAACTTTTATTGTAAATGACTTGCCGGAGAGGGGAAAAACATGTATATTGTAGGAAGACCATTAGTATGCCGGCTGATGGGGAGAATATACGTATCAGCCGGATGTTGATACAAAACGGAGGGAATTTATGAGATTAAGAAATATACCGGGAGCGAAAGATGCAGTTCTGGAGAGCCCTTTTACTATTCAGGAGCCGGAGGCACGTAAAGGAGTCTGGGCAGCGGCATTTCCAAAAAAGCAGCCCCTTCATATTGAGGTTGGAATGGGGAAGGGGCGTTTTCTGATGGATATGGCCCGGCTTCATCCGGAAATTAATTATGTGGGAATCGAGATGTATGACAGTGTACTTCTTCGTGCTCTGCAGAAGAGGGAGGAACTGGCGGCAGCGGGAGAAACTCTTCCTAATTTGTACTTTATGCGGATGGATGCCAGAAATCTGCCGGAGGTTTTTGACAGAGGGGAAGTAGACCGGATCTATCTTAATTTTTCCGATCCGTGGCCGAAAGCCCGTCATGCCAAGCGGCGTCTCACGTCCCGGGAATTTCTGGAGAGATATACGAAGATTCTTACAGAAGGCGGAGTGGTGGAATTTAAAACGGACAACAGAGATCTGTTTGATTTTTCGCTGGAGGAAGTGAAGGAAGCCGGCTGGACACTGCTCGCCCACACATTTGATCTTCACCATGACGATGCGATGATGGAAGGCAATGTGATGACAGAATATGAGGAGAAGTTTTCTTCCATGGGAAATCCCATCTGCAAGCTGATCTGCAGGCCGTAGCTTGCAGGAAGAGTGAGCAGGCGTGAAGCTTTCACATATGATGATGTTGGGGTCAAAAGGTATTTTGACCCCTCTGATACACGGATTTCTCCGCACTTTGTGCTCCCGAAATCCTAAAAACATTCGAAATCCGCCCTATTCGGGCTACTTTCTCATGTTTTTGCGGGTCCCAAAGTCATGT
>JALEHU010000055.1 GCA_022770365.1 Blautia sp.
TTGCCCCATGTCAGATTAAAGAACGCTGTCTGATGAATCAGGTTGGACAAAGTTTCTGTTACATAAGACATTTGACTACCTCCCGTCCTAGTTCATTGTTGCTAAAGTATCTCCATTTTCTACAGAGGCACCTTCTGCAACATCAATGCTTGCAACGGTTCCGTCCTGCGGAGCTACTACAGGGATTTCCATCTTCATGGATTCAAGAATTACGATATTGTCGCCGGCTTTTACTGCCTGGCCTGCAGATGCAACAAGTTTCAGGACCTTGCCCGGTACAGATGCTGTAACTTTTACAGCGCCTGCTCCTGCTGCCGGTGCTGCTGCAGCCTTAGGTGCTGCTTTTGGAGCTGCCTTCGGTGCTGCTGCAGCCGGTGCTGCTGCCGGTGTGGAAACGCTTCCGGTTTCTTCTACAGTAACTTCATATGCTGTTCCGTTTACGGTAATTGTATAGCTTTTCATTTTATAATCCTCCTAATGTTATTTACCTTTTTCTGCGATTCACTTTGCGGATCGAACGAACAACGAATCCGTCTGTGGTTGTTCCTTCTGCAGCTGCAATCGCTGCTGCGATCACTGCGATCAGTTCCGTATCATCAACCGTTTCTTCCACAACCGGTACTGCCACAGGAGCCGGTGCCGGTGCCGCCGGAGCTTTCGGCGCTTCTTTCTTTTTGCCCTCCACAAGTCCCGGGATAAAGCGGAACAGGGAGATCACAAAACTCAAAAACACCAGCATGATAAATACGATTCCGATTCCCATCAGTGTATTCAGTCCTGCTCTCTTCATGGTTACGGACATGGGATACTTCACATCCACAGACATGGTTGTCGGCATTCCATCAGCATCAAAGATATATACGAAATCCGCATCATAAGTTTCAAAATCAACCGGCACAGTCACTATATATTCCTCATCATCGAATTCTATTTCTGTTTCACCGGCTGCCACATATTCTCCCAGTTCTTCTCTGGAACTGTTCCAGGAAGTCATAGCCTGGACAGTAAAATCATCTTCAGATGTCAGATAACTGGCGATCTGTTCGTCAGACATCTGAATGATCGCTTCTGTCAGGCCCTCAGCTGTTTGAATCAGCTGAGATTTTACTGTCTCACTGATCTCACTGTCAGCCGCCACGATCACTGCACCTGACACTGTCAGGGAAGCAGCGCATACAACAGCAGCACATACAGAAGATGCTCTTTTTATAATCTGCTTCATATGCTCACCTCGCTTAGACCGTGCCGTGTTTTTTAGACGGACGTTCTTCCCTTTTTGTGAACAGCATTTCGAAAGCTCCGATCACATATTTTCTTGTATCTGCCGGAGCGATGATGGTATCCACGTAGCCTCTTGCAGCAGCGGATTCCACGCCGGACTGAAGTGCTCTGTATTCGGCAGCTTTTTCATTGAGTGTTGCAGCATCTGATCCGGCATACATGATCTTTGCAGCCAGGGAAGCATCCATCATGCCGATTTCTGCGCTGTCCCATGCGTAAACCATATCTGCGCCGATTGCCTTGCTGTTCATTGCAACATATGCAGTGCCATATGCCTTGCCGATGATCACATTCACCTTCGGAACAGTAGCAGATGCAAAAGCATGTACCATTTCACCAACAGATTTTGCCATCATCTTCTCATTGCATACAGTAGCTTTAAAGCCTGTTACATTTGTAAGAGTAAGTACAGGAATGTCAAAAGCATCACAGAATTTTACAAAAGCTGCAGCTTTTCTTGCGCCTCTTGCAGAAAGAGTACCGTCAAATTCTTCTGTCTTATTACCTTCTGCATCATAAATCTCGCTTCTGTTTGCAACAGCACCGATGGTAGCGCCGTTCAGACGAAGGAAACCGGTTACAACGTCCTTGCCGTAAGCGGATTTCGTCTCAAAGAATACACCGTTATCTGCAATTCTGGAAAGAGCAATTCCGGTATCTCCTGTGCAGCCATCGATATCTTCACATACACGGTTCAGGTCGTCTGTACATTCATCGTACGAATCATTATCCTCACAGTTGGATGGAAGCAGACTTACTAATTCACGGATCTGTGCAATGATCTCATCCTCTGTTCCCACTGCATCGATCAGCCCTGTCTCTTCACTCTGGAAATCTGCTCCTGCAGTATCACATTTGGAAACATGATTGCCTTCCAGTGCGTTCGGGGTGTTCACGAACATTTTGCCATTCTTTGCTTCCATGAAAGTGAAATCTGTCAGTGCCGGAACAACTGCCATTCCGCCGCCGCAGGTGCCAAAGATTGCTGTAATCTGCGGAATCATTCCGGATGCCATGGTCTGTTTCAGGTAAATGCTTCCGAACGCATTGAGAGCATCTGTAGCCTCCTGAAGACGAAGGCCTGCACAATCTACCAGTCCAATAACAGGAGCGCCTGTTTTCATCGCCAGATCATACAGTGCGGAAATTTTCTTCGCATGCATTTCTCCTACGGTACCATTCAGTACAGAAGCATCCTGGCTGTAAACATATACCAGATTTCCATCGATCACACCATAACCGGTAATGACACCGTCAGAAGGTGCTTTTTTCTCAGTCATATTAAAATCGGTTGTTCTGGCTGTTACACTTTGTCCGATTTCAACAAAACTGTTTGCATCAAGCAAAGAAGTAATTCTTGTGCCTGCTAAGCCTTGTGTTGCATTACTCATTCTTGTTTACCCTCCATTTTCTATAAGAATTTTAAAGCATAACCAAAATTTTAGCCGATTATAATTCTACCCTTTTTCTCAATTTTTTTCAATACTTTTTCTAATATTTGTTAATTATTTAACCCGGGATATTTTCAATGAAAAAAGTCATGGAAAACCCTGTCTGCACACCAGAGATAACTGATTTTTTCCACATTTTTTTCTGCTGTCAATGGAACGCTGATCATTTTTTCATTTTCAAGGTAATATGCCACTTCTCCTATAGTCTGCCCCTTTTTTACAGGAGCCTCCAGTTTTCTCGGAAGAGTTACTCTGATTTTGATCTTTTCCCCGTTTTTCATAAGTGCTTTCTTTTGTTTTTCTTTATCCGAAACAGTATATTCACATTGCAGATATACCTCGGTTCCAGGAAAAAGATCTTCCTGTACCCCTTCTTCAACCTTTATCTGTTTCAGTACAGGATCTTTCCATATAGTCTTATACTGGAAATTCTCGTCTCCGTATTCCAGAAGAGCCAGAGTATCTTTCCATTTATACGATTTATGACCTGGCCATCCACAGCCTAAAAGAGAAACAATAAATGTTTTATCTCCTTTTTCGCATGCACATACATAACAATAACCGGCATCTCCGGTGAATCCCGTCTTTCCTGAAAGAACCCCCTCTGTCATATCCAGCAGGGAATTTGTATTATGAATAGAGAATCGGCGTTTTCCGCTCAGATCCGAAAATGAATAATCTCTCGTCTGTGTAATTTTCAAAAATGTCTTATTCCTGATAGCATAGCGCATGATAAGTGCCAGGTCTCTTGCTGTAGTATGATGAATGCCGCCTTCATCTTTTGCATCCAGTCCGTTTGGCGTCACAAAATGCGTATCTGTGCAGCCAATTGCTGCTGCTTTTTCATTCATCATTTTCGCAAATCCTTCCACAGAACCGCCAATATGTTCAGCAATGGCAACTGCTGTATCGTTATGGCTTTTCAGCATAAGGGAATACAGCAGATCCTCCAGATAGTACTGTTCTCCTTCCCTCATATTCAGTTTTACTTCCGGCTGGGATGCGGCATTGGCGGACACCATGACATAATCATCCCCGGGAGCATTCTCAAGAGCCAGAATGCAGGTCATCACTTTGGTGGTACTAGCCATGGGCCTTGCGGTTTCCCCTTCCTTTTCATACAAAACACGACCGGAATCCGCATCCATAAGAACCGCGGACAGGGCATACAGATTCCCAGGATCTTCTTCTCCCGCGTACAGTGTCCTGCAGAACAGCATGAGTCCTGTTATAAGCAAAAAAACAGCGGCATAAATTCTCCTTGTCATAATCCACCTCATTTCAGATTCAAATATCCAAAAGATGATACAGGATAATTCTATGCCGCCTTGTCTGTCGAATATACCATATCCGGGTCAGCTGCTATGAGTTTGTCTCAGCCGTGATCGATCACAGTCGTGGACATCAGCCGTTATAGGTTCTGTCAAATCGCCGGGATAATTCCTTTTTTTCCAGAGAAAGAGAATAAAGCTCCTCCAGATACACCGGTGACTCTTCCAGAGCTTTCTTATACAGTTCTTTTAATTCTGACACCGGTCCCTCACTGTTTTTTACAGGATCTCTGTCCATGAAATGTTCCATCACAGAATCACTTCTGCGTCCGCAGAGAATACTGCCGATAAAAGTCAGTGCTTTTTTACGCCTTCCATTATTGTCATAGACCATGGAATTCGTGACCAGTTTCATCATGCGCAAAGACCAGTAGATCCTGAAAGAAGAGATTTCAGGAATCGCCTCATGAATCACTTCTGCGTAAGATTTTTTCGGTACAATACAGTCAGAAGGATAATATCTCAGAGGATTTTTGCCCGTCTCAATCATCAGAGTACGATCAAGTTCCTTTTCAGAAAGTGTATGGGAAATAATACCTTCCTGATCCATTCTGTTCACAGCAGGATGGCAGGTGGAATCCAGAAGATAATGGCATCCGAATCCCAGAAGATAGGAAAGAAGCGCCCGGCTTTTTGTCTCGCGCACCTTGTCCATTCCCTTCTCGAAGAAAGAACGCGCAGTTTCCTTGTGCATCCTGACTCCTGCCGAAGTCACCTTCCTGTCCATCAGCAGATAAAACAGGATATCCGGACCATGAAGACCAATACGGTACAGATCTCCGTTCTCCCGAATGACCTCCTGCATTTCAGCCGGAAGTTTCTTATAAATGTTCTTTCCAAATAAATCATGTGTATACGTTGTTGGCATATTGTTTTTCACCTCACACATCCAGCCTGAGCTGAATTTCTTCTTCCGCTTCTGCCTTAAAATCTTCAATTTTTACAGGATCCGGAACAGGCAGTTCTTCCAGACCCTGAACGCCGAATGAACGCAGAAATTCTTCCGTTGTACCGAAGAGGATCGGGCGTCCGGGCGCATCCAGTCGTCCAAGTTCCCTGACCAGATCATACTCAACCAGCTTATTTACCGCATGATCGCACTTTACACCCCGGATTTTTTCGATTTCTGCTTTTGTCACAGGCTGTTTGTATGCAATAATAGAAAGTGTTTCCAGCATAACGTCCGTAAGTGCCGGCTTTTTTGGCTGCATGGCTATACGGATAAGCGCTCCATAATATTCCTTTTTTGTGCACATCTGGTAGGACTGCTCCAGTTCGATAATCTGGATCCCTCTGTCCTCCTGCTGATAACGGTCCATCATATTATTCAAAATTCTTCTGGTTGTTTCTGTATCCTGATCGACTGCTTTTGCAATCTGGGACAACTCCACAGATTCTCCCATGGCAAAAAGTACAGCTTCTATCGCCGCTTCTGTTTTTTTCAATTCCACAAAAATACCTCATTCCTATTTATTCGTCGGCAAATTCCGTAAGATTCTTCCATGTCCCGGGATCCGTCACCACATTCACCTGAATATCATCAAAAAGATGATCCTGTTCCACCTGAATATGGCCCATTTTTATCAGTTCCAGGATAGAAAGGAATGTTACGATCACCTGAACCCTGGAATCCTGTGCCGTCAGAAGCTGCCGAAAGCTGAATCTGCGATGCGCCGCAGCAAATTCTTTCATCTGCAGCATCTTGTCCGAAAGACTGATTTCTTCTTTTTCGATCTTGCCGAATTTACTTCGGATCGGGTCAATCTTATTCTCCTGTCTTCGGATAATGGATTTATAAATACTATTCAGCTTCTCTATGGTAAGACCCTGTAGAAGTTCCTGCGGATCCACAGGTTCTCTGTACTCCAGCACTTCTTCCGGAATACTGGCTTTTTTGTAAAAAACTCCCACCGCATCATCCAGGCGGTCTTTGAGCTCATAGGACATATATTTGTATGTCTTATATTCCAGAAGTCTTGCCACAAGCTCCGCCCTTGGGTCCTCTTCTTCTCCTTCTTCATTGACTTCCCTTGGCAGAAGCATCCGGCATTTAATGTCAATCAGTGTTGCAGCCATGACCATAAATTCACTCATGACACCCAGATCTTCTTTTTCCATTCCATGAATATACTCCATATACTGATCTGTAATTTCCACAATGGGAATATCATAAATATCAATCTTGTTTTTATCGATCAAATGAAGCAGCAGATCCAAAGGACCTTCAAATACATTCAGTTTTACAGGAATTGCCATAAACGGACCTCTCTCTAATCTCTTGTTTCATCTGAATTTTCCCCAACGGACCCCGTCGGGATTCCGAATGGCAGCTTCAGTTCCACCATCAGCAGTTCTCTGGGATTATGAATTCGCAAAGGGATCGTATGCTCCCCGAGTCCGGCACTGACAATCATATGGCTGCCTCCCCTATGAAAATCTCCGCAGCAAAATGGCGGAAACAACAGAAACTGAGGGCATGTCAGTCCATAATGTTCAGATAAGCGGAGAACACCTCCATGGTAATGCCCGCAAAGGATCACATCGGATCCCCAGGAAAAATAAGTATTTCCATATTTCGGATTGTGGGCAAGAAGAATATGGATTCCATCCATATTTGGAATTCCGATGAGGGATTCCATTTCTGTAAGAGAAAGCATGGGGGATCTTGGCTTTTTATAATATTCCATCGGAAGCTCCAGGCCATAAAACACAAAATCTGTTCCCTTCAGCTCCATACTGGTATGTTCGTTGTGAAGAAAGCAGACACCTGCATTCGTAAGTCTCCGTTCATACTGAAGATAAACTTCCTGCGTTTCCACACATTCCATAAAATACTGCTCATGATTCCCAAGGACATAATATACCGGCAGATTCTCCGAAAGTTTCGTCAGAAGCTTTTCCGCCGGTCCCAAGGTATCTATTTCCCGACGCACCAGCATATCGCCAAGAATCATCACTGCATCCGGTTTCTCCTCCATGATCGCGTCAAAAAGCTCCTGATTATCCTCTCCGAATATAACACCATGAAGATCGCTCAGTATTGCAAACTTCACATTCTGCATCCCTTTTAATTTTGAAGTTTCTATTTCGTATGTTTTTCGTCTGAATTTTTTCATGAATCTCCTCTGGTCATTTTCCGAATCCGCAGTTGGGGAACGTGCAGTTCTTACAGTTCAGACACAATCCCCCTTCCCCGTATGCGGCAATTTCCTCTGAATGTATTTCATCATCCGCCATCAGCCGCGGAAGAATCAGGTCAAATACGGTGCGTTTTGCATACATGACACATCCAGGCAGTCCCACAACCGGTATACGTCTTTCATCTTTATCGTAGTAGGATACCAGCAGCATTGCTCCCGGAAGCACCGGAGCGCCATAAGTTACGATCCTGACGCCCGCATCTTTGATAGCGCCGGGTGTACGGTCATCCGGATCCACACTCATACCGCCGGACAGAATCACCATATCTGCCCCATCATCAATAAATTTCAGAATATCTGCTGTAATCTGCGCCCTGTCATCTCCCGGAATTGTCTGCCCTATAATTTCAGTTGGATATTCTGACAACTTTTCTCGCAGCACCGGTGTAAAAGCATCTTTAATAAGTCCTTTTTGTATTTCACTTCCAGTAGTGATGATTCCAACTTTTTTCTTCTGATACGGAAGAATGGAAAAAATCGGTTCCGGTCCGACTTCTTCACTGACACGGTCCATTTTCTCCTTTTCTATTATAAGGGGAATAATACGTGTTCCCGCAATTTTATCGTCTTTTTTCACAGGAAAATCACCATGCCTGGAAGCGATTATCATTTCACCAAAGCTGTTAACTTTACGCAGTGCGTCACGGCGGATTTTCAGAAGACCGTCACAGTCTGCGATCAGTTCAATTTTTCCTTCACTCACATCAGTGCCATGCATGAATTCCCCGGCACAGAGATGGTACAGAATCTCAGCCCCTTCATTTTCGTGCAGGATTCCCTCCTGTTTTTTCCATACAAAGAGATGTTCTTTTCCAACGGAAAACAGCACCGGAATGTCTTCCTCCCGGACCACATGCCCTTTCTTAAAAAGCACACCCTTCTTCTGATCTTTGATAATCTGTGTAATATCATGACACAAAACATGCCCAACCGCATCTTCTGTCCTGATTTCTTTCATATTCGGATGTCTCCTCTCTTCGTATTATAATCCGGCTCTGCAAAGTCTCGCGTAAACACCTTCTTTCGCAAGAAGTTCCTGATGAGTTCCCTCTTCAGCGATTCCATCTTCTGTGAGAACGAGGATCCTTCTTGCATTTCGAATCGTGGAGAGCCTGTGGGCAATCACGAATGTAGTCCTGTTTGCAGAAAGACGTTCCAGAGATTCCTGCACAACCTTTTCGCTTTCGTTATCCAGCGCAGAAGTGGCTTCATCAAAAATAAGAATCGGCGGATTTTTCAGAAATACTCTGGCAATGGAAAGACGCTGTTTCTGCCCTCCAGAAAGCTTCACACCTCTCTGACCGATATCTGTATCATAACCATCCGGCATTTCCATGATAAAATCATGTGCATTTGCAGCTCTTGCCGCCCGGATAACTTCCTCATCTGATGCATCCGGTTTACCGTAACGGATATTATCCATAATACTTCCTGCAAAAAGATAAACATCCTGCTGCACGATTCCGATCTGTCTTCGCAGATCTTTCAGACGTATTGACCGGATATCCTTATCATCCAGATAAACTGTACCTTCCGTAACATCATAAAATCGCGGAATCAGACTGCACAGTGTCGTCTTTCCTGCACCTGAGGTTCCCACCAGCGCCACATACTCACCGGGCTTCACTTCCAGATTTACATTGGAAAGTACCTCTTCTTTGTTATCTCCATAATGGAAAGAAACATTCTCAAAACGGATATCCCCATCCACATGATCCAGTGAAACAGCGTCCGGTGCATCCTCGATATCCGGCTCAATAGCCATCATTTCCATGAAACGGTCATATCCGCTGTATCCATTCTGGAATTGTTCTGTAAAGTTTACAAGTTTTGTCACCGGCTCCGTAAAGTTGCTGATATAAAGCAGAAAAGTTACCAGGTCCGTGGTTCCCAGTGTACCATTTGCAAGAAAATAGGCTCCTGAGATCAGAGCGACCACTGTGATCAGTGTTGTAAATGCATCCATTCCCGCATGATAGCCTGCCATAAACCGGTAAGTAACGCTCTTGGAAGATACGAAGCGCTCATTGCCGCGATGGAATTTCTCCATTTCCTTTTTTTCATTGCCAAAAGACTTCACCACACGGATTCCAGCAAGGCTGTCTTCAATCTGACTGTTGATGTCCGCAATACGTGCTCTGTTCGCTTTGAATGCGTTTTTCATTTTAGCATTATAAACCAGGGCATACACGAACATAACAACAACCACCCCGAAACAGACAACAGCCATTCGCGGATTTACATTACACAAAATGATCATGGCTCCGATCAGTTTGATCACGGAAATAATGATATCTTCGGGGCCATGATGCAGCAGCTCACTGATGTCAAACAGGTCGCTGGTAATTCTGGATAGCAGATGTCCCACTTTCTGATTATCATAAAATGCAAAAGACAGCTTCTGATAATGGTTGAAGATCTCATTTCGCATGTCTCGTTCAATATATGTTCCCATCATGTGTCCATAATAGGTAATAAAATAACGGCTGGCCAGCTGCACCAGAATCAGTCCGATCATCAGCGCCCCTATTCTGAAGATCACACGTTCAGCTTCCGCTGCTTCCATAGTTCCAACCTGATTCATAATGTATCGCACAAGCAGCGGGATGACCAGTGATACCGCCGCTCCCAGCATAGCGAAAAACAGATCCCAGAAAAACAGTGCTTTATACGGCTTATAATAACCTGCCAGAAGCTTCAGCCGGTTCTCTTTTTTCTTCTGTTGTTCCATAATTCCCTCCTGTGTATGATTCACGTTTATCCATACAGAGTCCATTATAAACCTGTCTGGTTACTTTTGTCAAAAGAATCTCTTGTTCGCGGGCATCTATAAAAGGACTTCTTTCCACATTTTTTTCAGGCAGTGTCCGTATGTAGCTTTTTTAACAGATTTTCCAAATACAATCGCAATTCTGCCAAGTTCCCGGCCATCTGCCATATAGACAAGCTCACCCGCAGTTTCTCCTTTGCTTACCGGTGCCTGAACATTTTCCGGAAGGTTCAGTTCTTTCTGTACATCTGTAACAGTTGTTCCATCTGTACTCAGATACTGAAACTGCTCTTCATATTCCAAAGGGACCGTATCCTGAACACCGCTTTTTACAGGCATTGCCGGAAGATCAGCCGGAGCTTCATCCACATAAAGGCTGCATCTGGAAAATCCATAGTTCAGCATAGCTGCCGCATCTTTCATTCTGCCTTTTGAATCATCAGCTGCCATCACAACGGAAATCAGTGTAATTCCATTTCGTACTGCCACTGCTGACAGGCAGAATTTCGCAAAACTTGTGCTCCCTGTTTTCAGTCCCACACATCCGTCAAAAGCCCGCAAAAGCTTGTTGGTATTTGTCAGTCCGAATTCACTGGTTCCCTGCCTTGTCACGTGAGTCATCGTGTCCATCCAGATGGATGAGTATTCCAGTATTTTGGGATATTTCTTGATCAGTTCCCGGCTCATAATCGCGATATCTCTCGCTGTCGTGTAGTGATCGGCCGAATCCGTCAGACCACAGCAATCCACAAAATGAGTATTCTTCATCCCCAGACCGGCTGCACGCTCATTCATCTGCCGTACAAATTCCTCTTCACTTCCTCCTATGTGTTCTGCCATAGCCACACTTGCATCATTTCCGGATGCGATCACAATACATTTGATCATGGTCTCCACAGTCTGAGTTTCCCCCTCTTCCAGAAACACCTGGGAACCTCCCATAGATTTTGCATGAGCACTTGTGGTAATCATATCCTCCATCCCGAGCGTACCCTTTTCCAGAGAATCAAAAATCAGTATCAGGGTCATGATTTTCGTGACACTTGCCGGGCTTCGCCTTGTATCCGCATCCTTTTCAAAGATCACAGTTCCGGTCTCAGCTTCCATAAGAAGACCGCTTGGAGCATTGATCAGCGTCTGCTCTGTATTTATACTCTCCTGTTCCATATTTTGCGGTTCTTCTGTTTCCTGCATTATAAGCGGACCGGCATGAACAGCAGACGCTGTAATAAGACTGACCGTCAGCAGCCAGGGGCACAACCTCTTTTTCCATTTCCCGCACATAGAAAATCTCCTGATATTTTAAATTCTATTCTATTTTAAAAGAATACTGCGGAAAATATGTCTGCAACGTAAGGCAAACGCAAAAAAGCGCACCGGCAAATATGATATCCATCAAAAATACTCTCATTTCATAAACATCATATCATGCACAGAATGCGCTTTTATAGTTCACTTCTGCATAATTTCCTTAATATCAATCAAAGCAGCGGAGCCATAAGACGAAGGATGCTCTGTATCGCCCGCACCACAATATTTCTGTTCCTGCAGAATTCAAGATCCACAGGATGGCAGTAATCCAGAGTTTCTTTAAAATCCGCAAGAATATCTCTGATCACTTTATTTCTGTACATCCAGACACCATCCTCAAAATGCAGATACAGGCTCCGGTAATCCAGGTTGATCGTACCCACCACTGCAACCTCATCATCACACACAAATGACTTGGCATGAAGAAATCCGGGCTGATATTCATAAATCTTGACACCGGCTTCCAGAAGCGGCTCATAATAGGACTGTGTCAGTAAAAAGACTATTTTTTTGTCCGGAATCCCCGGCGTCATGATCCTTACATCAACACCACTCTTGGCTGCAAGACAGAGTGCAGTCATCATCTCATTGTCAATGATCAGATAAGGTGTACAAATATATACATAATGCTTTGCACGGTTAATAATATTCAGATAAACATGTTCACCTACAATCTCCCTGTCAAGGGGCGAATCGCAGAACGGCTGAACAAACCCGTCACTTTCAAAAGGCTTCGGATGGTATCTGTGAGGAAGATAATCCTCAAAATTCCAGGCGCCTTTTCCTCCGCTGAGTGTTGTCCACATGTCCATGAACATGGCTGTCATATTCCAGACCGCATCGCCTTTGAGCATGACTGCTGTATCTTTCCAGTGGCCAAAGCGTTCTTTCTGGTTGATATATTCATCTGCCAGGTTAATTCCTCCTGTAAAACCTGTATGACCGTCTATCACACAGATCTTACGATGGTCACGGTTGTTCTGGATGATGTTAAGGATCGGGCGGAAACGATTGAATACTTTACACTTGATTCCTTTTTCAATCAGCACTCTGTCATATTTATGCGGCAGGGTCGTCAAACAGCCAAAATCATCATAAAGCAGTCTGACATCCACCCCTTCTTTAGCCTTACGCTCCAGAATATCAAGGATGGTCTGCCACATTACACCATCATTAATAATGAAATACTCAATATAAATAAAATGTTTTGCCTGTTCCAGTTCACGAACAAGAACAGGGAACATATCATCGCCTACCTGAAAGTACTCTGCTGTCGTATTTTCATGTACAGGAAAACCGGAAAAGCTGCTGATATACCTTGATTGATTTGCTGCCGTATAATCCTGTTTTTCCAGCCGCTCTATGATTCCGGAATCCTGTTTCATATATTCTGAACTTTCCCGCTGAATTTCTTCGTACTTCTTCTGAAAAGCATTGGCAATTCTGGAATTACCAAATACAAGATACAACACCAGGCCGAAAGCCGGCGCAGCCATGATCAGCAGTGTCCAGCCAAGTTTATACGAAGGATTCATGTTTTTGTTCACGATCCACAGAACCACAATAATGCTTACAATTCTTATGCCAACAGAAAAATACTGGGAATATGCAGACAGCTTCCACACAGTGATCAAAATCCAGCCAAGCTGAATGAGCAGCGCAACTGCCACATAAAATATTCTGTTAAAAAGTAATTTCATTAATTTTTTTAAAGATGTCAGGATAAAATTCATTTTTTCTTTCTCTTACTCGCTTCGCTTCAGGTTCCTTATAATTATAATAGTCACGCTCTCGGTTTTCTTTACTATGATAAAAATCCCTGACGGAACCGTCAGGGATTTTCTGCGCACAATTAATTATATTTACGTTTTCTTGCGGCTTCAGATTTTTTCTTACGACGAACGCTTGGTTTCTCGTAATGCTCTCTCTTGCGGATCTCCTGCTGAATACCTGCTTTAGCACAGCTTCTCTTAAATCTGCGAAGAGCGCTATCTAAAGTCTCGTTCTCTTTTACGATTACATTTGACATAGACTCACACCTAACCTCCCTCCAGTTGTAGATTGTGCTTAAATACAACTGTCTGGGT
>JALEHU010000066.1 GCA_022770365.1 Blautia sp.
AAATTCATTTAATCACCTCCAGCTCTATCATAAAGGACTGGGGTATAAACAAAAAGAAATCCAAACTTTTCTTTTACACAATGCCGTATTTATCAGCATACCTGCATGAAAGTTTAGATTTCTTTAAAGTTGGGATTTTGCGTCGTATGAACAATATCCGTAACCGTGCGGAGGAAATCATTCTTCACGAACTGGTCTATGAGGAGAGTGCCAGATGAAGATTTTGGAAGAATTTTGGTACGGCAATATCGAGCCGCCTGAGTACGGCACATCTTCCAAGGAGTACAAGAAACTGCAGGAGATGATCTGCAGGAAGGAAGAAAAACTCCGTGCCACCATGTCGGATGAACAGAAAGCGGTGTTTGAAAAATACATCGACTGCATCCGGGAATTTCAGACAATAACGGATTACCTGATATATTTGAAGTGATGGCAGAACCATAATATTGAATACGATGGAAGCCCACGCTTTTCTACCAAAGGAAAGCGTGGGCTTTTTATCGTTATATGCTATTTGCTGCCTTCCTCTGCGCTGGCAATGAACCGGTCAAAATCGCTCTGATACAAACGGTCTTGAATGACACGGTACTGCTCAAATTCGCTTTCTGCAAAGGTTTTTGCGATTGCGGCTGTAACCTTGCCCTTGTCCTGCAAAATATCCGCATCGTTGAATTGCAGGAACGCATCCAACTTGGAAGCCCAATCTGCCATCGTCATCGGAATATGCCGTCTTGCTTGTCGTGTGGCATAGTCCAGATACATCGTGACAATCTCGTTAAGCTCCTGTATTTCGCCCTTGGATAAGTAATTCTTGGCAACCGACACATCCGCCTTTACAAGACAAATGCATTCTCCCACACTCTCTCCCTTTTCTTTTCTTTCATTCCGTCCCCTCCTATGCTATAATACCCTTATACGATCATTTTAGGAGGTACATTTCTTATGTCTAAAAAGAACCTGATCGTCGGTCAGTCCGGCGGGCCGACAGCGGTTATTAACAGCAGTCTTTACGGCGTCGTTTCCGAGGGATTCGCGCATCCGGAGACGATCGAGCATGTTTATGGTATGGTCAACGGTATCGAAGGCTTTCTGAACGGCACAACTCTCGATTTCGCAGAAGCACTTCCCGGAGAGAAACTGGAATATCTGAAACACACTCCCGGCGCATACCTTGGTTCCTGCCGCTATAAGCTTCCGGAGTCACTGGAAGATCCGGTATATCCACTTCTTTTCAAGAAGTTTGAAGAAATGAATATCGGCTGGTTTTTCTATATCGGCGGCAATGATTCCATGGATACGGTGAGTAAGCTTTCCCGTTATGCCAAGAGAATCGGAAGCTCCATCCGCGTCATCGGCGAGCCCAAGACCATTGACAACGACCTGGTTCTCACCGACCACACCCCGGGGTTCGGAAGCGCTGCCAAATATGTTGCCTCCACCGTCCGTGAGATCAGCCTGGATGCCAATGTCTATGAGAAAAAATCCGTGACCATCGTTGAGATCATGGGACGTCACGCAGGCTGGCTCACTGCTGCCGGTGCCCTTGCCCGCAAATACGAAGGAGATAACCCGATGCTGATCTACCTTCCGGAAGTTGCTTTTGATCCGGAAGCATTCCTTGCCAGAGTAGAAGAATCCTTCGAGAAAAACTGCAATGTAATCGTCTGTGTATCAGAAGGTATTCATGACGCACAGGGAACCTTCATCTGCGAATATGATAACTCTGTCGGCACGGATAATTTCGGTCACAAAATGCTTGCAGGCTGCGGAAAATATCTGGAAAATCTTGTCCGCTCCCGTCTCGGTGTCAAAGCACGTTCTGTGGAACTGAACGTCAGCCAGCGCTGCTCCACTTCCATGCTTTCTGCCACAGACCAGCAGGAAGCCATCGCCGCAGGTGTCTTTGGCGTCAAAGTTGCTCTTGAAGGCGTGACTGGAAAGATGGTCTCCTTTATCCGCGAACAGGACGATAACGGTTCCTACCGCATGATCTGCGGCCTGGAAGATGTGAATGCCATCTGTAATGAGGAAAAACCGGTTCCGCAGGAATGGATCATTAATGACGGCTCCGATGTTTCCGAAGAATTTATCAATTACGCCCGCCCTCTCGTACAAGGCAAAGTGGATGTACCGCTCGGGGAAGACGGACTTCCCGTTTTCGTTTACCGGAAATAATGAAAGTCGATTGCTAACGCAATCGCCCCGTATTCGCAATTTGCTTCGCTGCTTGCTCATACGGTCAGCCCTTCCAATATCCATGTGGTCTACGCATGCAGGCATGCTTCACCACATGGCTGCTGTCTGGGACTTTCATAGTAAACCCCCATGCCCTGCGTTGGCACCACTGCGCATGAAACAGGGAGAAGCCGGTAGTTTTTATTTCTTTTGCCATAAAGATGGTCTATAATAATCCTATCGGCAAAGATCGGTTCTTATTTTGGGCTTATAACCCGCATAGTAAACTGATTTGTGGTTCTCTCATTTGCACCACCACCTGTCTAGCCTCACATGGCAAAAGGACGCATAGTAAAATATCAAAAGACAGAGAACCGTGCCGTAAATTTTCTTAAAGAGAGGTGCCATTATGAAGAAAGTTTACGACAATTGTTGTGGTATTGATGTACACAAAAAGCTTATGGTTGCCTGCTTTATCCATGGCAAAGAGCAGGAAGTACGTGAGTTTGGTGCAACAACCAGAGAGCTTCTGGAACTGGCTGACTGGTTGGTCAAAGGCGGATGCCAGATGGTCGCCATGGAAAGTACAGCCTCCTACTGGAAGCCCCTGTATAACATCCTGGAATCCTCCGGCTTAAACGCCATAGTAGTAAATGCCCGCCATATGAAAGCTGTTCCTGGCAGGAAGACAGATGTAAAAGATTCCGAATGGATCGCCGACCTGGCACAGCATGGCCTTTTACAGCCAAGCTATATCCCTGACAGGAATCAAAGGGAACTGCGGGAATTAGTCAGCTATCGCAGGAGTTTAGTCCAGGATCGTACGAGAGAGCTTAACCGGCTGCAGAAGATGCTGGAAGGAGCCAACATTAAGCTTTCCGGTACGATAACAAACATTAATGAAAAAAGCACACGTAATATTATAGACACTATCCTTTCCGGAACAGCCATAGACAGTTCCAAATATGATGAGATGTATGACAATAAAGTAATTGCGCATAATCTCAAAGCCTCAAAGGAGCAGATCATCGATGACCTGAACGGTTTTATGTCACCCCTGCAGAGGAAAATGATGAAGGAATTCCTAAAGCATATCCTTCCTCAGACCTTCCGGGTCTGTCTCAGCAGCCCTCTCATATCCGCGATCACTCCCCGCGGACATTTCACCGCACACATACCGCAGCTCAGACACTGTGCTTCATCGATCACTGCACAGTTTTCCACTACCTGTACTGCCTCAGCCGTGCATGTTTTTTCACAGATACCGCAGCCGATGCAACTGTAATCGCAGACACTTCCGGCTTCTTTGCCTTTATCTTTGTTGGAGCACTTCACCACAATGGTGTTGGCGCATTCGTGGAGACGGATGATTTCCTGATGACAGGCTTTCACACACAACCCGCAGGCAATACATTTCTCCTCATCCACCTCTGCCACCCCGTCTGTATTCAGGCGGATTGCACCGAATCTGCACACTGCCACACAGTTTCCGCAGCCCACACAGCCATATTTACAGGCAAAATCAGCTCTTGCGGGACAAACTCCATGGCAGGCTACCACCGCAGAGCGATAGGGAAACTTTTTCTTAACCGTTTTTGCTGTCATGATCATCCCTTCCTTTCATATGGAGTACCGGAAACCGGCAGGATGTATCTTCTTACGCCATCCAGACGGTAATAGGCATCCGCAATGGCCGGCGCAGTAGGAATGGAGGTAATTTCCCCGATTCCGATGGCACCGCAGGCTACCTTTAATCCCGGTTTATCCACCACAATTGCCTGAATCTCCGGGACCTCATGAGACCGCAGCAGCCCCAGTGCACCGTATTTTTCTATCGGACGGCAGTTCTCATCAATGGGATACCGTTCACGCAGAGCATAGCCCATTCCCATCACAACACCGCCTTCGATCTGTCCTTCACAGGAAAGAGGATTCACTGCCTTTCCCACATCATGGGCAGCCACCATCTTCTCCGGTTTTCCGGTCTTCGGATCCAGAATACACATCTGCGTAGCATAACCGTAAGCCACATGAGAAACCGGATTTGGCACATCTGCACCAAGTGGATCTGTTTTTGCCAGATATTCTCCATAGAATTCCTGTCCTGCCAGATCAGCCAGCGTTTTTCCTTCTTTTCTGGCTTCCATCAGTTTTTCGCATGCACGCCTGCAGGCCTCTCCGGTCACCAGTGTCTGACGGGAACCGGAAGTAGTTCCCGAATCCGGTGCGATCCAGGTATTACTGCGCTCGTACACGATGTCATCTCTGACAAGATCCGTATTGGTGACGATCATCTGCACCAGAACGGTACCCAGCCCCTGGCCGATACAGGAGGCGCCGGAATAGATATGCACTTTGCAGTCTTCTTCCACAATCAGTTTTACACGTCCCCAGTCCGGGATTCCCACACCCACGCCGGCATTTTTCATAGCACAGGCAAGACCAACCGGTTTTCCCGCTGCTGCGGCACGGTCATACTCTTCTTTTACCGCTTCCAGAGTCTCCACAAGTCCTGTGGAATCATCCACGATCTGTCCGTTGGGAAGTACTCCATGCGGACGAATGTCATTGCGGTACCGGATCTCCCAGGGACTGATACCGATTTCATCTGCCATCATATTCAGAAGGGTTTCCGTGGCAAAGCAGGTCTGGGTCACCCCGAATCCCCGGAAGGCTCCCGCCGGCGGATTGTTAGTATAATAAGCAGTTCCCTCTATTTCAAAATTTTCATAAGCATACGGGCCTGCTGCATGGGTGCATGCCCGTTCAAGAACAGGACCGCCCAGAGAAGCAAATGCCCCTGTATCCGATTCCACCGATGCTTTCACTCCCATGATTTTTCCGTTTTCATCGCATCCCATAGTGAAATCCATGACAAAATGATGCCGTTTCGGATGGATCAGAAGAGATTCTGCCCTGGTAAGGCGTACTTTGACAGGACGCCCGGTCAGATAGGTGATCAGTGCGGCATGATGCTGCACGGTCATATCCTCTTTTCCGCCGAAACCGCCTCCCACAAGTGCATTCTGCACTTTTACCTTATCTGTGCCCAGAAGCAGACTGCACTCATGAGCGGTGCAGTAGGCAGACTGGTCTGTGGAATAGATCATCACATCCCCGTCCTCATCCATATACGCTACTGCGCATTCCGGCTCCAGAAATGCATGTTCTGTCCAGGGAGTTTCAAAATGCCTTGTGATCACATGCTTCGCACTCCGGATTGCTTCCGCAGCATTTCCCCTGCTGACATATTTACGTGCCTGTACATTGGACGCTTCCTCATCAAACACCTTTGGTGCATCCGGTGCCTTGGCCTCTTCAATATTGTGAACAGCAGGAAGAACTTCATATTCCACACAGGAATCATGGTATACTGATCATGTTTGATATGCCCGATCTTGTTCTGTCCCGGAATATCTTCTGCAGTAAAAACTCCGACTACACCCGGAAGCGCCCTGGCTTTTGAGGTGTCAATGGACAGCACCCTGGCTCTGGGATATTTACTTCTAAGGGCAGATCCGTAACACATGCCCTCCAGTTCGTAATCATCCGGATATTTCCCGTATCCCAATACCTTCTCTTCCACATCCAGACGATGAACACGGGAGCCCAGTTTCCAGTCATCTGCACCCTTTTCCGGGATCCGTCCGCTTCTTAATATCTGCGCGGCGATTCTTACGGCAGCAATGATCTTCACATAACCTGTGCATCTGCAGTAATTATTGCGGAGAGCATATTTGATTTCCTCATCCGTGGGATCCGGATTTTTATCCAGCAGGGCTTTTGTACACATTACCATACCCGGAATGCAGAAACCGCACTGAACAGCTCCCGCTTCCCCGTAGGCATAGGTAAAAACTCTGGATTCCCATTCTGTCAGCCCTTCCACGGTGATAATGTTTCTGCCCTCCAGCATATCGGTAGTCGGAACACAGGACTTATAGGTTTCTCCGTCTATGATGACTGTACAGGCTCCGCAGGCGCCCTGGCTGCACCCGTCCTTGACGGACGTCAGGTGCAGCTCGTCCCGCAGAAAACGAAGCAGCGGCTGTTTTTTGTGTGCAGTGACAACTTTTCCATTTACAAGAAACGTATACATGATCCTCGACCTCTTTCTATCAAATCTGCCTGTCTGCTCATCAAGAGACAATACACAGATTGTACAGCACAATATCGTTTACTATAGCGTCCTGAATTTCACTCATACTCTCGGAAATGGTTCTTCCGGTAATGGCTTCTGCTGCCTGAATGGCATTGGCGGCACCTTTGACAACCAGAGACGGACCGTACAGACCGTCACCGATCACATAAACACCTTCCAGGTTTGTTTCCAGCTTATCGCTCACAAGGGCACGGCCTTTTTCATCCACATGGATGCCGTTTGCCTCATAGAAATCTGCCGGAACTTTTTCACCGACTGCCGCAATCACGGTATCTGCCGGAATTTCCACGGTATTTCCGGTCGCTCTTACACCGGCTCTTCCGGATGCGTCCCGTTCTCCAAGAACCATTTCTTCACAGATCAGACTGCCTTCTTCCATTCTGACAGGTGCAAGCAGTTCCCGGAATTCCCCGCCGTCTTCCACAGCAAGCATCAGTTCATGCTCATCAGCCGGCATATAACGTTTGGTTCTTCTGTATACAATATAAACGTGTTCTACGCCTTCACATCGTTTCGCTGCTCTTGCAGTATCCATGGCTGTATTGCCGCCGCCGACAACCGCCACATTCTTTCCTAACTCCACTTTGCCTCCGGTCCGGTTAAAGTCTTCCAGGAAATCCAGCGCATTCACTGCCTGTTTTCCATCCAGAACCAGCTGACTCCGTTTGGAGGCACCCACTGCCAGAATCACATTGCCATACTCTTTTCGAAGTTCTTCTACAGAAGGAGCCTCTGTATTGCAGCGGATATCCACACCCAGTTTTTCCAGAAGTTTTACATCTTTTGCAATCACACTGTCATCGATACGGAAATCAGGAATCACCGTACTGACAATACCGCCAAGCCGGTCTCTCTTCTCAAAAAGAGTCACGGAAACGCCCAGTCTTGCAAGATAAAATGCCGCTGCCATACCGGACGGGCCGCCGCCGACTACAGCTGCTTTTTTGCCGCAGTCTGCCTCTGGTGCAAGACCTTCGATCACACGGTCAAAGCCATTCTGCGCACAGGTCAGCTTGGTATCACGGATCTGTACCGATGTTTCATAGAAATTACGGGTACAGTGACTCTGGCATGGATGTGCACAGATGGTTCCTGTAATGAACGGCAGCGCGTTTCTGTTCAGGATTACCTTCAAAGCTTCTTCATATTTACCTTCACCGGACAGTTTCATATAAGCAGTGATTTCCTGATGAAGCGGACATACATCTTCACAGGGGGCTGTATAGCAGTCCAGAAGCGGAACTTTCTCTTCTGTTTTTCTGGAAACCGGAAGCTTGGCAGGTTTCACATGATGTTTGTCTGTCACTGCGCTGTCTGCCACTTTATTCAGTGCTTCCACATCAATACTGGTGAAATCACGGACTCCCGTCGTATCCAGAATCTCTGCGATCTGTTTCAGTCTCTGATATCCGCCCGGTTTCAGGATGGTGGTAGCCATGGTAACAGGCCATACACCTGCACCCACAATCCTGTCTATATTAAAGGCATCTGCTCCGCCGGAATATGCAATTCTTAATTTTCCGTCAAACTCTCCGGATAATTTTGCAGCCAGAGCAATGGAAAGCGGGAACAGGGATTTTCCGGACATATACATTTCTTCGCTTGGAAGCTCTCCCGCTTTCACATCTACCGGGAAGGTATTTGTTATTTTTACACCGAATTCCAGTCCCAGATCACCAGACAGTCGGATCAGACGCTGAAACATCGGAACTGCATCCGCATACTGCAGGTCATCCTCAAAATGGAATCTGCCAAAGGCAATATAGTCATACCCCATCTGGTCCAGTCTTTCACGGGCAAAATCATAACCCAGAAGTGTAGGATTACATTTGATAAAGGTATGCATGTGTTTCTCAGTCAGCAGATAATTGGCTATGCTCTTGATTTCCTGCGGAGGGCATCCGTGAAGTGTGGAAATCGTTGCGGAATTACAGATTTCCGGCGAAATCGCCTCAATATCTTCTCTTGTCACATGTCTGAATTCCTCTGCATGGGCAAGAAGAACTGCCTTACACTCTTTGAAAGCCGGTGTATCTGCGGCATTTTTCATATTCTCAATAAACGTATTGATCTTTTCGGATCTGATGCCTGCCAGATCATAGCCCACACTGATATTGAACTGGAAGCCGTCCATGCTTCCCAGTCCGTATTCTTTTGCCATAAAAGACAGCAGAAACCAGGCTTTGATATATTCGTCCTGCGCTTGCGGCACATAAAGCTCGGTAGACCACTCGCAGTTATAGCACTCATCATCTGCTTTGATACATGGCTTATTCACACATGCGGCAAGTTCCGCACCATCCATGATCTGCACAGTTTTCAGTTCAAAGAAACGGCAGCCTGCATAATACGCTGCAACAATGTTCTGATCCAGTTTAACATCTGTTCAAAAGGCATACATGTCATAATATCGCTCATATTCCATTCCTCCTGTATTTCAGATTCTGTATTTCTGATTCTGTATTTCCGATTCCGTTTTTCATGAATTGTCCGGTTCAATCGTTTCTGCTCAGATCATCCATTGATACTCTTCCACAGCCTCGCGGATTCTTCTCTGCACTTCGCATATACTTCTTCCACATCAGCAACTTTTACTTCACGGTCTTTCATCAGAACTTTACCGTTTCCAATGGTTGTCACCACATCTCTTCCGGTCATGCCGAAAAGAATGTGACCGTTGATATTATTTTCATCAAGGTGTGTCGGAGACACATAATCCACTACGATCACATCTGCGGCAGCGCCTTCTTTCAGTACTCCCAGCGGTGCCCTGAAATAACGGTTTGCGATTGCCGCATTGTTCTCAAACAGCATCTTCGGTACTTCACCCCATGCCGCATTGGCATCACAGAGATGATGTTTGTGAAGGACATTTGCCACTTTGTAGGATTCTGTCATATCATGGGTATATCCGTCTGTTCCAAGACCGGTGAGGATTCCTCTGCGCACCATTTCCATCGTCGGAGGACATCCGCAGGCATTGCCCATGTTGGATTCCGGATTATGTACTACCATTGTATTCGTATCTCTGATCAGATCCATCTCATGGGGGTTTACGTAAATACAGTGTCCGAGAAGTGTTTTTTCTCCCAGGATATTGCAGTCCATGAGTCTGTCTACAATGCGCTTGCCGTATTTCTTCAGACAGTCATGAAGGTCTTCGATGCCCTCCGCAACATGGATGTGATATCCCACTTCCTCCGGTTTATTGACTGCTGCAAATTCCATGGTCTCATCAGAAATCGTAAACTGGGCGTGCATACCCATCATTCCGGCGATCATATCGGAATCATCTTTCAGAGCATAACGAATAAATTCCGCATTCTCCAGTACACCCTCTCTAGCCTTGTCCATACCGTCTCTGTCCGATACTTCGTAACACAGACAGGAACGGATTCCCAGCTCCTTTGCCGCATCTGCAATGGCAAAGAGGCTTCCTCTGATGTGTCCGAAACTTGCATGATGGTCAAAAATAGTCGTCACCCCATTGCGGATACAGGAAATCATGGTATCCATGGCGCTGTATCTGGTCTGTTCCAGAGTCAGTCTGCGGTCAATGGTCCACCACTGGCCATCCAGAATATCCAGGAATCCTTTTGGATTGTATCCTTTGATACTAAGACCCCTGGCCATAGCACTGTAAATATGTTCATGTGTATTGATAAATGCCGGCATGATCACGCCGCCTTTTGCATCGATAAATTCTGCGCCGGTATATTTTGCTTTCAGTTCTCTGGTACTTCCCACCTCTGCGATTCTGGTTCCCTCGATCGCCACTGCTCCGTCAGGAAGGAACGGAAATTCCTGATTTCTGGTAATTAATTTGCCATTTCCTACGATTAACATATTCTGGCCTCCTTTTATACGATTATGATGGTTATATGATGGTTTTGTCCGGAATGCAGCATCCGGTCATTCCGATGTTTTCATTGCTTCTTCTCTTCTGGCTTCCTCAAGCTTCGCTTCCCGGTGAAGAATGTGCCGAAGCTTCCTCACATCTTTCGGATCTCTTTTCATCGGCAGGATCAGGTTAAGGGTAATTCCCGTAATGGCAGCAAGTACAACCGGTGATTTTCCAAAAACAGTGGTAACCCATGCCGGGAAGGTAGCCAGTGCTTCATTGGCCTGTGTAACACCCATTCCCAGAGCAATGGCAAGTCCCACAATTGTCGTATTCCTGTAGTCCATCGGAGATGCCGTGATCAGCTTGATTCCTGTCATGGAAATGGAAGCAAATACGGAAACCGTTGCTCCTCCCAGTACGCAGTAAGGAATCGTCGTCAGTACAGATGAAAACTTGGGAATCAGTCCGGCCAGCAGAAGAATCCCTGCCGCCATTCCGAATACACGCTTCGCCACTACCTTGGTGGAAGACACAATTCCCACATTCTGACTGTATGTAGCTGTCGGAAGTCCCCCGAAGAATGCACAGATCACATTGCTCAATCCATATGTGACGATTCCGCCGTTCAGTTCTTTGTTTGTAGGCATTCTGTCCAGACCGCCGGTCGTCGTTGCGGAAAAATCTCCGATTGCCTGAATGGCATTGATGGCAAATAAAACACCAAGTGCCACACAGGAAGATGCTTCAAATTTAATACCGAAATGCACCGGTTGTGGAAGCTGGAACCAGGATGCTCCGGAAACAGCGGAAAAATCAACCATTCCGAAAAACAACGAAACAATGTATCCGCAGATAATACCAATTAATATAGAAGCAAGCTTCCAGATTCCCCTTCCGTAATGATTCAGCCCTGTAACAATCGCCAGTGTGATAAAAGCCACCAGCCAGTTCTGCCAGGAACCGTAGTTCTCATTTCCCGCTCCGCCGGCCATATAATTGATCGCCGTCGGGTAAAGGGAAAGACCGATGGCAAATACAACGGTTCCTGTGATCAGCGGCGGAAAAAAGCTGCGTATCTGCCTGATAAATATACCGACAATTGCTGCCACGATTCCGCCAACAATCTGCGCACCGAATATTGTAGCAACATCAAAATCACCTGCGATCGCCTGCAGAGTCGGCACATATGCAAAACTGATGCCCATAATCACAGGAAGTCCTGATCCCAGTCTGAATCTTCCTGTTTTTATCAAAGGGTACAGCTGAACCAGAGTGGTCAGTGCCGACATAACAAGCGCTGCCTGGATCAGGATTATGGAATCCTGTTCCGACAATCCTGCCACTCCTGATACAATAATTGCCGGTGTGACACATCCTACAATCATAGCCACCACATGCTGCAAGGCCAGCGGAAGCGCCTGTGCCATACCAGGCTTGCCATCCAGTTTGAAAAGTTCCTCTGAAACCGGGTTTGTTTCTTGTTGTCTGCCCATTTTTTCTCCTTGTGCATCCGTCATGATTCTCATAGAGACATCGACGGAAATTGTTGTATCACTGTTCTCACATCTATTGGCCGTTCCCATGGCGCCTCACCAATCTTATTATGAATGAGAGCAAAACGGATCTGACTCTCATATCAACAGATGAAAGTGTAAAATCGAGATTGTTCCCATATTGTAATGTATAAATGTATATCAGCAGATATAAAAGAGAGACCGGGCGATATACACATTCATTTTGACTGCATCCGGAATGTCTCGAAAAGTACTGTCTGATCTTCTGAGCATCTCTGTAAGCAGATTTCGCTTTTTCAGGACAAAATCAGAACTCCATGCAATCTGACAGCATTTTGCACGATGCGCCTGCACAATATTTGTGCATTATTGCCAATTATAACTTTCATTATTGACATCTTATCATCATTTTTTATATTACGCAATACTTTTACAATATTTTTTTTGTTCCATAATAATTTTTTATCACCCCTGTCGTCTTCCTGAGATAAGCGGCAAAAATATTTTTGGAAACCTAAATTATTTTTGATTTTTCTATTGCATTTCTAAAATTATCTGTTATGATAAAAACAGAGAGACCAATCAAAACACCATGAACGAATCCAATAAAACAACACAGCACACCAATAAGGAGGATATGAATCATGAGTAAGACAGCACAGATTAAATGGACGCTGAACCACATTGCTCCCAGCGATGACCGTCAGGTGGAAAACATGTCCGTTGCAGAAATGGAGAAGGCAGGCAATTTTCACAGAAGTTTTCCTCAATATGAGGTAACGCCCCTTACTCCCCTGAACAACCTGGCTGATTACCTTGGACTGAAACGTCTGTATGTAAAAGACGAATCCTATCGTTTCGGACTGAACGCATTCAAAGTGCTCGGCGGCTCTTACGCAATCGCAAGATATATCGCCCAGCAGCTTGGCAAAGACGTCAGTGAAGTTCCCTACAATGTACTTACTTCTGACAAACTCAGAGAAGAATTCGGCCAGGCAACATTCTTCACCGCCACTGACGGCAATCACGGCCGCGGAATCGCATGGGCTGCCAATAAGCTCCGCCAGAAATGCGTTGTCAGAATGCCTAAGGGAACCACCCGGACACGTCTGGAAAATATCGCAAAAGAAAATGCCGCCGTTACCATCGAAAATCTGAATTACGATGAATGTGTCCGCATGGCTGCAAAAGAAGCCGCACAGACAGAACACGGAATCATGGTACAGGACACTGCATGGGAAGGATATGAAGAAATCCCCACATGGATCATGCAGGGATACGGAACACTTGCACTGGAAGCAGATAAACAGCTTGAAGAAGACGGAAGCCGTCCGACCCATGTATTTGTACAGGCCGGTGTCGGTTCCCTTGCAGGAGCAGTGATCGGATATTTTGCCAACCGTTTCAAAGAAAATCCTCCGATCATGGTCGTTGTGGAAGCAAACGCGGCAGACTGTCTGTACCGTTCTGCTGTTCAGGCTGACGGAAGCAGAGTCGACGTAACAGGTGATATGCTCACGATCATGGCGGGACTTGCATGCGGGGAAGCCAATACCGTTTCCTGGGATATTCTGCGAAACCATGCCAGCGCTTTTGTTTCCTGTCCTGACTGGGTGAGTGCAAACGGCACACGCATCTACGGTTCCCCGCTTCGCGGAGACAAACAGGTGATTTCCGGTGAATCAGGTTCCGTCAGCATGGGGCTTCTCCATGCCATCATGACAAAACCGGAATACAGAGATCTGAAGGAAGCACTGAAGCTTGATGAAAATTCCGAAGTACTTCTTGTATCATCCGAAGGTGATACCGATCCGGACCGCTACCGCGAAATTGTATGGGAAGGCCTCTGCGGTTCTGACAAAGAACCTTTTGCCGATATTTAGTAATACATATGATACAGGGGGGAAAATACCTTTTGCCCCATCATCATACATACTTGTTATTAAATAGGATTAATTGTTCATAGAACAGGGAGGAAAGTCTCATGTTAGATTATAATAAAATCAAAGAAGCCGCACAGGGCTACGAAAAAGAAATGACCGCATTCCTGCGTGCCATTGTAAAAAATCCGGGAGAAAGCTGTGACGAAAAAGCCCACATCGATACCATCGCCGCAGAAATGAAAAAAGTCGGATTTGACGAAGTGATCATCGATCCGCAGGGCAACGTCATCGGATATATGGGTACCGGTGACCGTATCATCGCATATGATGCACATATTGATACGGTAGGTATCGGAAATATTGAGAACTGGAAATTCGATCCGTATGAAGGCTACGAAACAGACACCGAAATCGGCGGACGCGGAGTTTCCGACCAGTGCGGCGGCATTGTTTCATCCGTATATGGTGCAAAGATCATGAAAGATCTTGACCTGATCCCGGAGGGATGCAAAATCATGGTAGTGGGAACCGTTCAGGAGGAAGATTGTGACGGTCTCTGCTGGCAGTATATCATTAACGAAGACAAAATCCGTCCGGAATTTGTTGTTTCCACAGAGCCTACAGACGGCGGCATTTACAGAGGACAGAGAGGACGTATGGAAATCCGCGTGGATGTCAAGGGTGTTTCCTGCCACGGCTCTGCTCCGGAACGAGGCGACAATGCCATCTACAAAATGGCCGACATTCTTCAGGACGTACGCGCATTGAATGAAAATGATGACGCAGACGAGACCGAGATCAAAGGTCTGGTCAAAATGCTTAATCCGAAATACAACCCGGACTGGGAAGAAGCCCGTTTCCTCGGACGCGGTACCGTTACCACATCCCAGATTTTCTATACTTCCCCAAGCCGCTGTGCAGTTGCAGATTCCTGCTCGGTATCTCTTGACCGTCGTATGACCTTCGGAGAAACCTGGGAAAGCTGCCTTGATGAGATCCGCGCTCTTCCAAGTGTGAAGAAATACGGTGATGACGTAGTTGTTTCCATGTATAATTACGACCGTCCATCCTATACCGGCTGTGTATACGAGATCGAATGCTATTTCCCCACATGGGCGATTCCGAAGGATCATGCAGTGACCAAAGCTCTTGAAGAAGCCTACACCAGTCTTTACGGTGACAAGCGTATCGGAGCGGAGGAAACTCTTGCAATGAGACAGGCCCGTCCGTTAACAGACAAATGGACCTTCTCCACCAACGGCGTTTCCATTATGGGAAGAAACGGAATTCCGTGCATCGGCTTTGGCCCGGGTGCAGAAGCTCAGGCGCATGCGCCGAATGAGAAAACATGGAAACAGGATCTGGTAACCTGCGCTGCTGTATATGCCGCACTTCCTGCATCCTATTTCAAATAAATGCGATACATTGTAATCCCGCGATACGCGGGATAGTGGTTTCTGAACAGTTACAAAAATCACAATAAATAATATTATCCAGGAGGACTTTCTCTATGAAAACATTACAGGACTATATTGATAAATTAAATTCTTTAAATTTCAAAGACATGTACAACGGTGACTTCTTCCTTACATGGGAGAAAACCGATGATGAGATTGAAGCCGTATTTACACTGGCAGACGCACTCCGCTACATGAGAGAGCACAATATCTCCACAAAAGTATTCGAAAGCGGCCTTGGCATCTCCTTATTCCGTGACAATTCCACCCGTACCCGTTTCTCCTTCGCTTCCGCCTGCAACCTGTTAGGGCTGGAAGTACAGGATCTTGACGAGGGCAAATCCCAGATCGCACACGGCGAAACCGTTCGTGAAACAGCCAACATGATCTCTTTTATGGCTGATGTAATCGGTATCCGTGATGATATGTACATCGGAAAAGGCAACAAATACATGCACGACGTGGTTGACGCTGTAACACAGGGACATAATGATGGAATTCTTGAACAGAAACCTACCCTGGTAAACCTTCAGTGTGACATTGACCATCCGACACAGGCTATGGCAGATATGCTCCATATCATCCACGAATTTGGCGGAGTGGAAAATCTGAAAGGTAAAAAACTCGCTATGACATGGGCTTACTCCCCGTCCTACGGCAAACCTCTGTCTGTTCCCCAGGGTGTTATCGGTCTGATGACCCGTTTCGGAATGGATGTTGTACTTGCTCATCCGGAAGGATACGAAGTATTCCCGGAAGTGGAGGAAGTTGCCAGAGCGAACGCCGCAAAATCCGGCGGCTCCTTCACCAAAACCAACAGCATGGCAGAAGCTTTCAAAGACGCGGACATCGTATATCCGAAGAGCTGGGCTCCTTTTGCAGCGATGGAAAAACGTACAGAGCTTTACGGCAACGGTGATACCGAAGGCATTAAAGCTCTTGAAAAAGAACTGCTCGCACAGAATGCAGAACACAAAGACTGGGCATGTACCGAAGAGCTTATGGCTACTACCAAAGACGGAAAAGCTCTCTATCTCCACTGCCTGCCGGCTGACATCAGCGGTGTAAGCTGTGAGACAGGTGAAGTGGATGCGTCTGTGTTTGACCGATACAGAGATCCATTATATAAAGAAGCAAGCTACAAACCATACATCATTGCTGCCATGATCTTCCTTGCAAAATTCGCAGATCCTGCTGATATTCTGAAAAAACTGGAAGAAAAAGGCACTCCGAGAGTATTTAAATAAATATTGGAGAGTGTTATCATGGCAAAGAAAAAACGTATTGTGATCGCCCTTGGCGGCAACGCACTTGGCAATACTCTTCCGGAACAGATGGCTGCTGTCAAAATCACTGCCAAAGCTATCGTAGATCTGATTGAAGAAGGATGCGAAGTTGTGGTTGCTCACGGCAACGGACCTCAGGTCGGCATGGTGAACAATGCCATGATCGCCTTGATGCACGAAGATCCTCAGCAGCCCAATACTCCTCTCTCCGTTTGTGTAGCAATGAGTCAGGCCTACATCGGTTATGACCTGCAGAATGCACTCCGCGAAGAGCTGTTAAACAGAAACATCACGGATATTCCGGTCGCAACTATGATTACGCAGGTGCGCGTAGATCCGGATGATCCGGCTTTCCAGACTCCTTCCAAACCCATCGGCAAATTCTTTTCCAGAGAACAGGCCGATGCCATGGAAGAAAAATATCATTATATTATGAAAGAAGATGCCGGCCGCGGATATCGCCGTGTAGTTGCTTCTCCGAAGCCGGTGGAGATTATTGAAATCGGCACCATACGCACTATGGTTGATTCCGGAGACCTTGTCATCGCATGTGGCGGCGGCGGCATTCCGGTCATCCGTGAAAACAACCATCTGCGCGGTGCAAGTGCAGTCATTGACAAAGACTTTGCAAGCTGTCTGCTTGCAAAAGAACTGGATGCAGATTATCTGATCATCCTCACTGCTGTAGAGCAGGTTGCTTTGAATTACGGAACACCAGCTGAAAAGTGGCTCAGCGACGTTTCCGTGGAAGAAGCAAAACAATACATCAGCGAAGGACATTTTGCACCGGGTTCCATGCTGCCCAAAGTTCAGGCAGCCATAGACTTCGCAGAGTCCAAACCCGGCCGCACTGCACTGATCACCCTTTTGGAAAAATCCAGAGATGCCGTTCAGGGCAGAACAGGAACCACGTTCCATCTTTAAACCGGCAGGAACATCGTTCCATCTGACCCGGTAAAGATTGCAAAACAAACCCATAGTAAAACGAATTCCTCTTCATTATAACCTTAAGCAAAAGGGATGCAGACCAATGTACCAGACCCCGGAAATCTAATTTCACAGGACCGGTACAGAATCTCGGTGCATCCCTTTTCTGTTTTTCCTTTTTTCTGAAATACCGTCTCTTTTCCTATTCTTTCTATCTTTTCCTTGAAATGTCACGTCTCTCGTGCGATAATACTTTTGATTCTTAACAAAACACCTACAGACACCACGAGATATCATCATAACGAGAAAGGGAGCTTTTCTATGACATCTGATATTCTGCAGCAGTACAAAATACTGGTTGAATTTCTTGGCCGGTCATTAGGACCTGATTACGAAATTGTCCTTCAGGATCTTACTTCCGAAAATAACGGGATTATTGCAATCGCAAACAGCCATATCAGCGGACGTTCTACCGGAAGCCCTCTGACCAATGCAGCTCTGCAGATGTTATCCTCCCGTACCTACGAAAAAGAAGACTTCCTGTGCAATTACAGCGGAATCGCAGAAAACGGTCATATTCTGCGCTCTTCCACGATGTTTATCAAGGATGAAGACGGAACTCCCATCGGACTTTTATGCATTAACTTTGATGACAGCCGCTATCTGGAACTTTCCAAAACCCTTCGCTCTATCATTCATCCTGCAGAATTTACAGAAACAGCAGCTTTATTGGAGACAGCCGGCACTTCCGCTCCTCTCCCGGATTCCCACAGGAATCACACGATTCCTGTTACCGATAATTTTGCCATGAATATCTCTTCTCTCATGCAGAAAATTTTCGACGAATCCACCTCTGATCTCCAGACTCCGGTAGACCATCTCAACCAGCATGAACGCAAGCAAATCATCACCCGCCTCCATGAGCAGGGAATGTTCCGCATGAAAGGAGCCATCTCTTTTGTAGCACGCAAATTCAACTGTTCCACAGCAACCGTATACCGGTATCTAAGTGAAATTACAAGCTGACAGGAAATTTATAGATTCCCCGGTTTTTATGTCAGCAATTCGAATGTATGATACAGATCAATTTTTCCATATCCCCAGTCAGGGTTGGGATACTGCATATTCTCATCTCTTATCGCACCTCTTTGTAAATAATTTCGGACATTGTTTCCCGTAAAAAACGGTTCATTTCCCCGGATCACCGCCCACTCAAACAACAACGCGGCAATTCCGGCAGTCTGCGCTGCAGCCAGACTTGTGCCTGAAGCAGATCCAAATCTGCCGCCCGGCAGTGCAACCTTGACATCCACTCCGGGAGCGGCAAAATTCGGTTTCACTGTTCCGTTTGGATTAAACCCCCTGCTTGCCAGCGAAAACAAACTTCCGTCACGATACTGATAAGCAGTCATCGTCATCCCATCCTGTGCGTCTCCGGGAGAAGTTACTGTATGGTACGGAGAGGACTGCAAAAAAAACGTATCGTCCGGAATCGTTCCCGTCACAGGAAGCCACATATTAAACTCCGAACCATTCATATTTCTTCCCTGTATCTGAAACCTCCAGATTCCTGCTGCCGGATGAAGAAAACGGAAAAAAACAAGAGTATTCCCGGAATAGCGCTCAATTGGAACATAATTCACAAGTACTCTTGTTTCCACAAATACAAAAGAAAGCTCCTGCGTATTCCCCTGAAGTGCAGTACTTACCATCAGAGATTCTCCTGTGGGAGACTGAATCGTCACCTGAAAAAGCTCCGGTGAATTTCCCCAGAATTCCATGGAAAACTGTTTTGTTTTTTCGCCCACCCGAAGTTCCACACTGTCTGTCGGTCTGTTCCGGTCAAGTTCTCCATGATAATGATGTCTCGACGCCCCTTCATTACCGGCTGCAATCGATATGGAATTCCGGAAAAAACGTGCCATGTTGTCCACGGTCTGACACAGAGGACTGAAACCGTTATGTGACCCCTTATTCGTTCCAAGACCGATGCAGATGGAAAGGGGCATCTGAAATCTCAATGCGCATCGTCTGGCATAGGCAATCGCCAGCATGATATCATCTTCCTGAAATATTTCCGAATCTGCCGGATAAAGATAAAATTCCCGAAGATACTGCTTTGCAGGCTTTAATTTGATCACCACCAGGGAAGCATCCGGCGCAGCTCCGGAGAAATTCTCTTCTTCTATCATCTTCCCTGCTGCTGCTCCCGCAAGCATCGTTCCATGCCCGTTCGTGTCTGTGGATGGTACAATATCCAGCGGATTTTCTGATGCCAGAGCACGGTCAATTTCTTCTTTTGTAAACACTTTCCCGAATGGTGCATTTTCGCTTTCACCTCCTGGAATTGTCTGATCCCAGATCTCCAGGATCTTACTGCTGTTTCCATATCGAAAAGCCGGATTCCGATAATCAATACCGGAATCAATGACAGCCACTATCGTACCCTCTCCCCGCAGTTTCAGATACGGATGATTATGAAGCCGCGTCACACCGGATGCCTGCAGACTTTCCACATCCATGTAAGAATAGCATTTTGGTATTGCATTATAGGAATAACTGTTCAGTTCTACTTCCGGAACCAGTGCACTCGGCACATAGGATACGGCATACAGCTCATTGATCACCAGAAACGTCCCGTCATAGTTTGCCCCGATCGGACTGGAAAACTCGTCACTGTATCTCACCAGAAAACTTTTGTAATCTTCACTCTGAGCCGGGACAATCTCATTTTGAATGCTTTGCTGGATATTCAGCCATTCTTCTGTTTCATATTCCTCCTGTCTGAACATTCCTCAACCTGCAGCGCGTCACAGATTGCACTGATATCCGCGCCTTTCCATCTTTTTACTTAAATAAAACCTATGCACGATCCTTTCAGTCAAGAACCTGATCCTGTCTACTGAATCCCCTCAGCAAACAAAACAGCGATTGTCTTCTGACAAAAGAAAAAGGAAAAGCGATACAGCTCACTTTTCCTTTTTCCATAAAAAACAAGCACCATTTTAAAGAACTTTATTCAGGAAATCGATCGTACGGGGCTCTTTCGGATTCAGGATGACTTCCTGGGGAGTTCCTTCCTCCACAATGTAGCCTCCGTCCATAAACAATACTCTGTCTGCCACTTCGCGTGCAAATCCGATCTCATGGGTAACGATCACCATCGTCATACCATCCGCCGCCAGATTCTTCATAACCTGAAGAACCTCCCCGACCATTTCCGGGTCAAGCGCGGAAGTCGGCTCGTCGAACAGCATGATATCCGGATTCATACAAAGAGCACGGGCAATCGCCACACGCTGCTTCTGCCCGCCGGAAAGCTGTGACGGATATGCATCAACCTTATCTTCCAGGCCCACCTTGCGCAGCATCTGGATAGCCTGCTCACGGGCTTTTTCCTTCGATGCTTTCTTCAGATCCACAGGGGCAAGTGTCAGATTATGGAGAACATCCAGATTATTAAACAGATTAAAATGCTGGAATACCATTCCGACTCTTTCACGGACTTTATTGATATTGATTTTCTTCTCGGAAAGATTGACACCGTCAACCACCACATCACCGGCTGTGGTATCTTCCAGCTTGTTCATACAGCGGAGAAACGTGGATTTGCCGCTGCCGGAAGGACCGATGATGACCACAACTTCTCCCTCATAAATATCTGTGGAAATATCATTCAGAACATCCAGGGACCCGAAGCTTTTCTTCAGATGGGACACATGGATTTTCACATTATTCTTATTAACGGCCACGGTTCAGCCTCCTCTCCAGAATCTTTGCCAGCTTGGATAAAAGGGTAATGATCACCAGATACATGACAGCCACGATTCCCCATGTCTGGAATGACATGAATGTGTTTGCCACAACGTTTTTTGCACTGTTTACCAGTTCCGGGAATCCGATAACTGACAAAATAGAGGTATCCTTTAAGGTAATGATAAACTGGTTGATAATACTCGGGATCATGGTACGGATCGCCTGTGGCAGAACGACTCTCACCATTGCACGCCAGTAAGGAAGTCCGAGACTTCTTGCAGCCTCCATCTGTCCTTTATCCACAGACTGGATACCTGCACGGATGATCTCGGCCATATACGCACCGCAGTTCAGCGCCAGACAGATGGTACCTGCCTGCAGAGCTGACAGAGTAAACGGAATTCCAAACATATTATTCATACAGTATGGAACACCAAAGTAAACAAAATACGCAAGAACGATCATGGGCACACCGCGGATCACGTCGACAAAAATGCTGGCGATAATATTGCATGCTCTGCTCTTCAGAACGCTCAAAAGTCCGAAGAACATACCCAGAATACACGCAAAAAACAGACCGCACAGTGCCAGCAGCAGTGTCTGTCCCATAGCACGCATCAGCAGTCCGCCATAATTGGTCACAATTTGAATCATTGGAAAACTCCTTTCAAAAAGGGGCGCTGAAATGATATCAGCGCCCCATGTACTCAAACATCATAACTGTCTACTGCCAGTTACTAGACCACATTATTCCGCTTCTTCCTCGGTCTCTGCTGCTTCTTCTGTTTCTGCTGCATCCTCGGTTTCTTCTGTTTCTTCAGCTTCTTCGCTCTCTACAGCATCTTCTCCAAGGTATCTTGCGATAATCTCGTCGTATGTTCCGTTTTCTTTAATATCTTTCAGACCTGCATTGAACATATCCAGTAATTCCTGGCTGTTTTCACTGAATACTGCAAATCCGTAAGGAGAGCCTTCATTCTCGGTTCCTTCTACGATTGTCAGGTCAAGTCCGCCGTCTTTGATGGAGGAAGCCATGATCGGTGTATCCTCGAAACATGCTACAACCTGTCCGCCAAGTACTGCCTGATACATTGTAGGTGAATCTTCAAAATATGTGATGTCAAATCCATATTCCTCTTTCAGGCCCTCTGCATAGGAAGCGCCCTGTGTACCGGTCTTGACACCAACCGTCTTGCCGTCCAGATCTTCAAATCCTGCGATGTCGGAGCCGCCCTTGACAGTCATGCTCTGAGTAGCATTGTAGTAACCTTCGGAGAACATCCAGCCGCTCTCTTTTCTTTCATCTGTGATGGAAGCGCCTGCGATCATACCGTCTGCCTGTCCTGCCTGGCATGCTGCGATGGAAGCGTCCCAGCCAAGGCTCTTCAGCTCGTACTCAAAGCCCTGATCTTCTGCGATTGCTGCCAGAATATCAACATCGATACCTACGAAATCACCCTTGTCATCTGTGTACTCGAATGGTTTGAAAACGGTATCTGTAGCAATTGTCCATTTTTTATCTGCTGCTGCAACAGGCATCGCTGCGCCACATACCATAGCACCTGTCAATAAAACTGCAATCAGTTTCTTGTTCATAATTCATCTACTCCTTTTCATCTTCTTTGTTAAAACAAAAAGGGCGTAAATATTTTGCAATATCGACACCCTCGTCCTTGTTTCGTATTTTATCACAGTCTATTTCCTCTTGTCAAGCAAATCGTCAGCAAAATGCTTTGTCATACTGGTAAAGTGTTACACTGCTACCATAATATACCATTCCGTATTTTATATCTTTTTCTTCAATATTTCCTGCAGTATTCCATCTCTTTTTTCTTCAGAGTGGCTGTCAGCAGAAGCACGCCGGCAATGCAGGTAAAGATACCAATAAACTGTGAAGTTGACAGACTTCCGATACTTCCCCGCTCCAGATCTCCCCGGAAAAATTCCAGGATAAAACGTCCAGTGCTGTAAAGGATCAGATAACATGCCGCCACCTGTCCGTCAGCCTTTTTATGTTTTGCAATCACAAGCAGAATTACAAAATGAACAAAGTCCAGAACACTGGAATAAATCTGGGTCGGTATCAGCGCCACATGATTCGGTGCAAAACTGGAAGCCTGAAAAGTAATAGACAATGCACCTTCTGTCTCTCTGCCATAACAGCAGCCTGCCAGCAGACATCCGATCCGTCCGAACCCCTGCGCAAGCGCAATGGATGGCATCACCAGATCGAAATATTTCAGAAACTCCAGTTTTTTCACCCGGCAGAAAATCCAGCCGGTCAGGATTCCGCCAATGATTCCTCCGTACACCACAAATCCGTCTCCCATTGTACGAAGAAGAAATCCGGGATTTTTCAGAACAGTCTTCCATTCTGTTGTCCAAAACAAAAGCTTTGCACAGGCAAAGCCTCCAAACACACACCAGATTACCAGGTAAAACACTTGTTCATACTGCAGTTTTAATTTTTTTGCCCTGTTTTCTGCAACAAAATACGCTGCCAGGACACCAATTGCAATCATAAATCCGTAACTATAAACCGTAAACGGTCCAATGGAAAATAATTCTTCTCTCATGAACAGCTACTCCTCACCTGTAAGCATTTTCAGAAGAGCACGATTGGCAACATCATTCACTTCGCTTCCTGCATCCTTGTCAGGGTCACATTCACCGCATATATCAACTCCGGCAGCCTGCTGCCCCTGAGCAGCCAGTCTTTCCTTCACGATCTGCAGATATCCCAGCAGTTCCTTCAGAGTTAGTTCACCCTGACTCCAGGTTGTACATGCATCCTCCGGACAGAGAATATCCTTGTCAATAGACAGATAGAGCGGCAGATCCAACGGAATCTCCCGGAAAAATATTTCCCATGAAGCTCTTGTTTCTTTACTCAGAAATTTCACCTTTTCTTTCCATTCGTCCGGAACCTGTCTATACGCCTCCTCTTCCGGTCCGCAAAGACAGACTTCCTGAAGAAAAGGCAGTTCATCAATACTTGCCGCAATCCATCCGCCGCAGGACAGGAGTCCGCCGAAAGCAGGCGGCTGCATATCCGTATGATTGTCAAAGACCAGCAGACGGAAGGGCTGTGTCATCTTTTCCAGCCAGATTCGGCTCATATAATGATAATTTCCGGAATCAATAAAATGAATTCCATCTATGGAAAAGTCCCGGATTTTTTCCCGGATTTGGTCCATGGCTTCCTCATCGCAGTAGCAGCTGCTTCCCGGAAGCTCATGTACATCAATCCATTTCACATCTTTTCCATGGTAAAACGTTTCTCCATGATAAATACCGGAGAAATCCATGAGAACGATTTCTGTGTTCTTCATTTTCACCCCTTATCTTCCTCTTCCACTACATTCAGTTCCTGCTCGGCCACCACTTTGCTCTTTTTCAGAAATCTCCATTTCTGTTCAGAAGATGAATCGGATTCCTGATTATCCTGATCCGTTTTTATATCCTCTCCCTGGTCAGCCTGCACCTCATTGGCGGTTTCTACAGCTTCATTCACAACCTTTTCCAGCTCTTTCATACCAAAATGAACCACCAGCATAAAAATAATATCCACAACACCATTACATAGCAGAACCCATCCTGCAAATATCACCGTATATTTCACCGTCTGGAATGGATTCACAATCATGGCAATACCAAGTCCAATGAATGCCAGACTTCCAAGTATCAGAAATTTCCAGCTTCCCCGTCCTCTTTTTTGCAGTCGGAACGCACCCTTTAATGTCCAGATACTGTCGACCAGCACATAGGCGCCAAGCAGAATCGGCAAAAGCTTGATGACAACCTGCGGATTTGTAAAAAGGAATGTCCCGAGTACAATCAGAATTCCACCGGAAAAAAGATCCAGAACAGTGGAATTTAATCTTTCCATTGCATAAATCAATACATGATAAAATCCGGTGATAATCATTGTAATCCCAAAAACCAGCTTACATACAATATTTACCGTTTCCACAGGCATACAGATCAGGCAAAAGCCCAGAACTACATATATAATCGATGAAACAATCTGCCCTCTTAGTATTCTTCCAATCCGTTCGCTCATAATCTGTTTTCCTCCTCTTCCAACTTCTTTACTTTCCGTAAGTATAATCCTTTTTCTTTTTTACGTCCATAGAAAAAGTTTAATTTTGGACACATCTGCTCAACTGTTGCATACAATGAACAGCCAAAAAAATAGCCCTCCTAATTATTTCACAAAACAGAATTTGAATTATCTTTCTCACGACATTCCTGACAGAGGCCATATAGAACAGAATTCCGGCACTGAAGCATAAAATTATGATCCTGCAGAATATGATTCGATATTTCGTCCATGAAATGACAGTCAAGATGGATGATCCTGCCGCACCTGACACATTTCAAATGCAGATGTTTCTCACAATGACGGCCGGGTTCCACATACTGGTATGCAGACTGACTTCCCTTTTCTGCCACATATTTCATAATCGTTCCTTCTTTGGCAAGTTTATCCAGATAACGATAAATTGTGGTAATGTTAACTGAATAATTCTGACCTGCCAGATATTCCGCAACATCTGCAGCTGTCACAGCTTTGTCATTACTCTCTTTCAAAAATTCAAAGATTCTTTTGCGGCTTGGTGTCGCATAGTGTATATCAGCCATTTTTTTCTCCTGTATCATCATATCCGTGAAAATTCAATTACGGCAAATTTCAAAAGGACTTTATCATTTCCAACATATTATTTTCCTAAAAAGTTACTCCTGTAAATTCAATCAGAATACCCCAGAGTACACCCGCTCCATATAATATCGCTATGATGCCTGCGTTTTGCCTGCGGTCACGATTCAGGCGAAGAAGTACCAGAAGTCCGACCCCAGCATTTACAAGAAGTCCTGCCATCATAGCTCCTGCATTTATAATCTGGCTCAGATAAAGCTGTGTGATCACAACCGAAGATGCGCAATTCGGGATCAGGCCTACAAGCGCTGCAATTATTTCCCCGATTACCGGAACGCTCGAAAAAAGACCAGCAAGTGCATCCTCTCCAATCATACCAATCAAACAATTCAAAAGCAGTGAAATCAAAAGCACATATACAAAAATTTTTACCGTATGCATCAGTGCTGATTTCACGATTCCACGTTCACAATGACAGTGCTCTTTCTCACATATTTTATGAACATCCACATCCTGCTTCTGTTTTTTCATAATATTTATATAGAAAAAATCTATGAAAAAGCCTGTTATAATTCCAATTGCAGCTTTCACAGCAAGTATCTTGATCAGGGTGGCAGGCGGAACCGCATTGGAGATCATAATCGGAAGCATCTCATCGGAAGTAGAAAGATATACTGCAAGAAGTGTCCCCAGTGTGATAACTCTCCCGGAAAAAAGACTGGATGCCGCAGTAGAAAAACCACACTGAGGAATTACTCCGAGAAGTCCTCCCCATAAAGGTCCAAACTTACCGGCAGTGCGAATTCTGTCACTCGCAGCACTCCCCGCCCTGTGTTCCAGAAATTCCATCAATAAATAAGTCAAAAATAAGAAAGGCAGTAATTTCACACTGTCTGAAAACGAATCTAATAAAATGTCCAGCATAATCCCTCCGTATATTCTATATCTTTTCATCAAAAATATAATTGACCATCTTATATTTACTGTCATACGCAATTTGCAATCTATTTGCATTTGCAAATTAATTGCATTTTTGTATTATATACATTTAGAAGGAAATGTCAAGGGTTTCGTTTATCTTTGCAGAAAAAAGATAACACAATTTGTTTTATATGCCGATTATCTATTTATGAATTTCAAGACACTATTTTTATAATACTATTGCTTACTATTATGATGTATAGTAAAATTAAGACACTTCGAAAGTGAGGTGTTAATAATGAGTATGGCGGATAAAATAAAAGAGCGAAGGATTGCCAAGGGTTATACACAAGAAGAATTAGGAGATAAACTAGTACAGTGAAAAATCAGGCAAGTGATATGGCTGGTTATTTATTATTCACTGTACTAGGATTGCAAAAATCAGCTATAGCCAAATATGAGAATGGTCGTGTTGAAAATATAAAAAGAAGCACAATTGCAAAAATGGCAGAAATACTTGAATGCACTCCTTGCTATTTACTTGACTTGGAAACTCAGCAGGAACTAAAAAACAGTACTGTTGTATTAGATAAGTACATTTCAGCAATACAAAGCGAGGTTTCTAAAATGAATGTGCGTGGAAAAATAAAACTACTTAACACCATCCGTGAAATGAATTGTAACCCGCTCTATAACGACAACTATCAACAGGATCATACTTATATACAGAAAGGATGTGACAATATGCCATTACCAAAAGGAAAAGCCTATACCTCCAAAGATTACTGGAACCTGCCAGACGGCCAGCGTGCAGAGCTGATCGACGGTCAGCTTTACGATATGGCACCTCCAAGTTATACACACCAAAAACTGATCAGTACTTTCACTGTAATTTTCTCAAACCACATAAAATCCAAATGCGGGGCATGTGATGTCATTCCAGCACCGTTTGCTGTAAATCTGACTGCAAATGATGAAACGTATGTGGAACCAGATATCAGTATTATTTGTGATAAAAGCAAAATATCTGACCGTGGATGCAACGGTGCTCCGGATTTTATTATTGAAGTCGTTTCTCCAGGCAGTCGCCGGATGGATTACAATATCAAAAATGCAAAATATGCAGAGGCTGGTGTCAGGGAATATTGGATTGTGGATCCGGCAAAAGAGCGTACCACTGTATATCGATATGAAGAAGACGCAGCTCCTATGATCATTCCTTTCGATCAGTCGGTTGTTGTTGGAATTTACGGAGATCTACAAATTACGATTTCAGATTTATTGAAATAAGCATGAAAAACCGCCCCTGCGCCAACAGGAACGGTTTCAGATACATCCGAATATGCCATTTTATTGCGAATGAACATTTTTCTGATTTATGCAACACAAAAACAAAAGAGCCTTGAAAATCAAGGCTCTTTAAAAGGTGCCACCCGGATTTGAACCGGGGATAGAGGTGTTGCAGACCTTTGCCTTACCACTTGGCTATGGCACCATAATTCATTATATTATATGTTCTCTACTGGAGAGAAATGACTCCAAGGGGATTTGAACCCCTGTTACCGCCGTGAAAGGGCGGTGTCTTAACCGCTTGACCATGGAGCCTGGTATGAGATTTTTATATCGGCCTCATGTTCCGAAAACTCCCCCTGTTGGACTCGAACCAACGACACTGCGGTTAACAGCCGCATGCTCTACCGACTGAGCTAAGGAGGAATATGAAGATTTGCACCTTCAAAACTACATACATGCCTGACATTTCCTTGAGAATTTCCAACCTTGCTTTGGACAAGCCCTCGACCGATTAGTAGCAGTCAGCTCCATACGTTACCGTACTTCCACCTCTACCCTATCTACCTCGTCGTCTTCAAGGGGTCTTACTTCTTTCGAATGGGATATCTCATCTTGAGGGGGGCTTCACGCTTAGATGCCTTCAGCGTTTATCCCTTCCGGACTTGGCTACCCGGCCATAGCCCTGGCAGGCTAACCGGTACACCAGCGGTCCGTCCATCCCGGTCCTCTCGTACTAAGGACAGCTCCTCTCAGATATCCTGCGCCCACGCCGGATAGGGACCGAACTGTCTCACGACGTTCTGAACCCAGCTCGCGTACCGCTTTAATGGGCGAAC
>JALEHU010000096.1 GCA_022770365.1 Blautia sp.
TGAGCTGGCGTAAAGGGATAAATCCCCTTCTTATCATGATGCATCATTGAAAAACATAGTTTTATTCAGTTGTCAAAGAACAAAAGTAACTGTATGCGTGCCAAAAGCCATTGAACAATCGACTTTTGACACCTACATCATAAAATAAGTAAATGCTTCCACCAGTTCCCTGGTAAAGGGATGAACCGGGTTCTGAAAGATTTGCTCCGGATTCCCTCTTTCCAGAATTTCTCCCCGGTTCATAATCAGCAGTTCATCACAGACACTGCACAGTACTTCCAGATCGTGGGAAATAACGATATAGGTAAATCCCATTTGGGCCTGCAGTTCCTTCAATAGATTCATAATGTATGCCTGTACAGACACATCCAGCATAGAAGTTGGTTCGTCCAGCAGCACTACTTCCGGTTCCAGCATCAGCATCCGGCCTATGCAGACCCGCTGCGCCTCTCCCCCGGAAATCTGATGAGGATACCGAGAAAGGAGTTCCTGCCCAATATGCGCCAGTTCCATGACTTTTTCCATCCGTTCCTGCCGCCCCTGCAAGTTTCTCCCACAGATTCCATGAATCTTTAATGGCTCCAGGAGACTGTCCCGGATCCGCATACTGGGATCCAGGGCGTTTTCCGGATGCTGAAAAATCAGCTGAATCTTCCGACTGATTTCTCTTCTGCTTTTCATATGATCCAAACGCATTCCATCTAGGTAGATTTCTCCTTCTGTAGGCTTTAACAATCCTGCGATCATCCGAACCAGCGTGGATTTTCCGCATCCGCTGTTTCCTGCAATTCCCAGCGTCATTCCTCTTTCTGCCCGGAAAGAAACCTGCTTCACTGCCTGGATCTTCTCCCGGCAAAACAATCGGTTTTCAAATTCCCTGGTCAGATTTTTTACTTCAAGCATAATTCATACACCTCACACTCTGATCCGGAGAAACCGCACATTCCATAATGTCTGCCTTTCTGCATCGGAGAGAGGCCTCCTGGCATCGACTGTAAAATGGACAGCCGGAATCTTCTCTTTTCTGTCCTTTCACTGCCAAAGGGATGCTGTGCATTCCTCTGGCTGGCATGGCATTCAAAAGTCCCCTGGTATACGGATGGCATGGATGCTCCATCACCGCTTGTACCGTTCCCTGCTCCACTAGATGCCCCTGATACAGCACGGCCATATAGTCGCAAAGTTTCCTGGCCAGCTGCAGGTCATGGGTGATCAGAATCATGCTGCTGCTCCCATCGCTTCTCGCCTGGCAAAGCACTTCATACACCTGCCGGCGCAGAATACTGTCCAGTCCCTTTGTGGGCTCATCAGCAATCACCCAGGAGGAACCGCACTCCAGTCCCATGCAGGATACAATCCTCTGATTCATTCCACCACTCATCTGAAAGGAGTACTGATTCATGACCACTTTCGGATTCCTAAAAGAAAATTTTTCCAGATTTTCCTCTGCCGCCTTCCATGCATCTTTTCGCGGCACTTTCAAATGGGTCCAGAGCGGCTCTGCAAGCTGCCTTCCAATCTTCAGAACCGGATTCAGAGACATCAGCGGGTTCTGCGGAATCAGACTGATCTCCCGGCATCGAATTTTACAGATTTCTTTTTCGCTCAGTTCATACAGATTGCGGTTCCGATAGAAACAGCTTCCCTCCACTTCAGCGGTTGCAGGCAATAGTTTTAAAATAGACATGCCCAGCACAGATTTCCCGCTTCCGCTTTCTCCGATCAACGCTGTGATCTTCTTTTCCCGAAAAATCAGATTTACATCCCGCAATGCCTGTATCGTTTTTCCATTTGTGGAAAACCGGACGTTCAAATTTCGTATTTCAATATTTTCTCCCATTTTGTACTATACCTCCACAGATGTTTCACTACGCACATCCATCCGGTCTCTTAGCCAGTTTCCAATGGAATGGATGGAAAAAACAAAAAGTATGATACAGATTCCCGGAGCAATGGCCATTAACGGCGCACTGCGGAAATAAGTCCGGGCCTCTTTAATCATAATCCCCCAGTCCGGCGTAGGTGGCTGCAGCCCAAATCCCAGATAACTCAAAGAGGCCACAGACAACACCACACTTCCTATTTTATTGGTAAACAATACAATTATGCTTTCCATGATGTTCGGCAGGATATGCCTGCACAGCAGCCGCATATTTCCTGCTCCCAACCCCCTTGCACTTTCCATATAATATTCCTGCTTCACCCGCATTACCTCTCCCCGCACAATCCGCGAAAAACTGACCCAGGAAGTAATGATTACTGCAATCAGCAAACTTCGCATTCCCGGCCCCAGCACTCCTGTCAGAGCAATCATCATTGTTGTTCCGGGCAGGCCCTGGAAAATACTGGAGCAGGTAGTGATCAATAAATCCACTTTTCCTCCGTAATAACCGGCAGCGACTCCAATCACCAAACCGATGAGAGCAGAAAAAGCGGTGGCCAAAAAAGCCAGCAGAATAGACTGTCTCCCCCCATACAGAATACGGCTGAATAAGTCTCTTCCCATGTCATCCGTCCCCAACAGATGCTCCGATGACGGAGGCGCCAGAATCTTTGCAAAATCAATCGCTTCCGGATCACAGGGGGCAATCCATGGCGCCAGAAAGCTTACAAGGAGGATTATCCCCAGAATCCCCGCATACAAATAAATATCTTTCTTTCCTTTTTTCATCTGTTCTCATCCTTTAATTTCATTTTGGGATTTAAAATAAAGTACAAAAGGTCAATCAGAAGATTCATACACACATAAATCGCTCCCATATACAGTACATAAGCCTGTACAACAAAATAATCCCGGTTTTGAATTGCTGTCAGCGTATAACTGCCGATTCCCGGCAGTGAAAAAATACTCTCGATCACAGCCGAGCCGCCCAGGATCCCGGCGAACCGGGTACCGCTCATGGTAATCACCGGCAACAGAGAATTTTTCAGAATATGCACCACAGTCACTGTTCTCTGCCGCAGCCCTTTTGCATTGGCCGCCAGCACATACTGCATTCCCTGTTCTTTCAAAAATGTGGCGCGCATCAGCCGGGCATTTGCTCCGATAGCACCCAGGGACAAAACTGCCGACGGCATAATCAGGGAATGAAATCCTTCATATCCGGAAGTGTCCAGCCAGTGCAGCGTCTCAGAAAATACTGTCATCAACAGCAGGGCAACCCAAAAGCTGGGCAGGGACATGGAAAATGTTGCCAGAAAATTCAGCAGATGATCCAACCATTTCCCATGAAAAAAAGCCATCAAAATTCCCAGCCCCACCCCCAACACAAAGGTAATCCCTGTGGAAATCACAGCCAATTCTATCGTAACCGGAAACCGCATCCGAAAGTTCTCGGCAATATCTTTTTTGTCGATCAGGGATTCCCCCAGGTCTCCCCGGAGCACTCTTCCCATCCAATCAAAATACTGTACAAAAAAGGGCCTGTCCAGCCCCATTTCATGGCGTTTCGCCTCTAACATCTCATCGGTGATGATCCCTTCTTCCTCTCTGCCGGACAGTGCTGCCCTGGCAGGATCGCCAGGGGACAGCACGCCCAGAAGGAAGGCAAAAATCGTAATTCCGATCAGCACCGGCAATAAAGTCAGCAGCCTTTTCAGAATATATTTTCCCATATTATTCTACCCAATAAGTACTGGGAACTGTGGTTCCCTGATAATCCAGACCGAAACCGCCAATCTTTTTATTATATGCCACCAAAGATTCATCGTGAAGATAAGGAACTACCAGAAGTTCGTCATACAAAATATTCTGAAGCTGCGTAAACAATTCCTGTCTTCTTTCCGGATCCACTTCATAGCGGGCCTCTTCCATTATGGCATCTGTTTCCGGATCACTGTAATCCATATGATAGCTTCGACTGGCTTCTCCCTCACCGCCCAGATAACTTTCAATGATCTCAAGAGTCGTTCCCGGAAGCTGTCGTTTGTTTACGGTAAGATCCCAGTCTGTTCCTTCCTCCATGACTTCACTGTAAAGTTCTGTTTCCAGGATTTGGATGTCCACTTCTACACCAATTTCCTGCAATACGGATTTCAGATAAACTGCCACCTTTTCCTGTGGATAACGGTCGCAGTCTTTCTGGCGAAGAATCAGTTTTGCCTGGATTGTCTCTCCCTGCAGCACTTCCTGAGCCAGTTTTTTGGCTTTTTCCACATCATGTTCAATAGGCGTCTCTATATAATAAGGTGAAACGTGATTAATCAAATTCGTAGTCGGCACTCCATATCCGGAAAAAATAGAATCTACAATCGCCTGCCTGTCAATGAGAAGACTTACTGCCTCCCGAAAACGCTTATCATTGTAAGGAAACTCTGATCCATTAAATCCGATCAGATGAGTCATGGAACTTTTGTAAGTAGAAATTGCAAAGCGGTCATCTTTAACCAATTCCGTAGCCATAGCCGGCTCTATGGCGCCCAGATCCACAACGCCCATTACTTCTTCGGACTTCAAGGCCGCCATACGGGTATCCGCATCTTTGATAGTTTTCAGTTTGATATTTTGGGTTTTTGCTTTCTCTCCCCAGTAGTCATCAAAACGAACTGCTGTCACATCCTGCTCCGGATTTTCTTCTTTCAACATAAAGGGACCGGTTCCTTTGGCCGGCTCAATGAAATTCCCGTCCTCACCAAAGCATTTTGGACTGAACATAGGAGATCCATATCCGCACATGGAGATCAGCAGATCCGGCACCGGTTTGGAAAACTGGAATTCCAATGTGTAATCATCCAGTTTTTCAATGGTTTCCAGATCCGGAAATGACCGTTCATAGGATAATTCTGTATAACCGGACTCAAGCGGGTTTTTCGTCCGTTCAATATTTGCCAACACTGCATCGGCATTAAAAGGTTCTCCATCATGGAACACCACATCCTTGCGCAGGTAGAAGGTCCATACTGTCGCATCGTCGTTATAGGTATAAGACTCTGCCAGAACCCCCTGGGGTCCGTCCGGCCCATCATCAATCAGACTTTCCCACACGCCCATGGCAGAACTGCAGTAATACGCATCCTGGGCACCCGGGCAGGCATACCGGGATGCTGCAAAAACCATCTCCGTCTCATTTTCTGTCTGACCTTCGGATTCGGAAGCAGACTCTTCTTTCTTGCTTTCCGTATCTGTCTCTGTCTGAGTTTGCTCTTCCACAGCCTCAGAAACTTCTGCTGTCTTCTCCTGATCACTTGTTTTTCCTGTGATTTCTGCACTGTTTCCACAGCCGCTAATGGAAAATACCATTACTGCAGCCAGCAATAAGCTTAAAACTCTTTTTCTCATTTCTTTTTCTCCTTTGAAATATTTTTTACTCTTCTGTCATTAACCTTCTGCTCCTCTTTGCACACCTCAAAAGATTTAGACGGAATTCGTGAAATTAGAAATACTTCATCCAGAGAACGGAATCTCTCCTACTATAGCAAAAGGGGCAGGAATTTCTTCCTGCCCTTCTGATTATACGATAGAAAAATATCTCCCCGGTATGCCAGGCCGCGGCAATCTGGCAGATTTCAATCTCTATACTTAACTATCATTTTTCAGGCAGAGGCTTTTCTCAGAAGCATTTCCCAGTACTAAGCAGGTCTCCTGACTCCCCGATCATCGTATTTTTCTCCTTCTCATGCAATGCACAATGGATCCTTGAAAAACACTCCCGGAATACAGTGGCTGGACCGTTTAGGATTCGCACCTAATTCCCTTTTCAGAAAAGACACATCGCTGTATCTTTCACACTTAATACTCTGTTTTCACTTGTCTCTATTATATACGATTGCTATTGCTTTGACAACAGATATTCTCAGCCCTGCTATCTTTTTTCCAAGTACGATTACCGTAACAAAGAAACGGATAATTCCAGAAATGGGCATTCTCAGAAAACTATGCATACCAGCTATGGCGATATGGAAATTGATATTCCCAGGGACAGAAAGGGTGAGTTTGAACCACAGATTGTCAAGAAATATCAAAACACCATTACACAGGACATGGAAGAAAAAATCATCTCCATGTATGCCAAGGGCATGACTACAAGCGATATCGAAAGTCATATGCGGGAACTATACGATATCGATATTTCTGATAGTACCATCAGCAGGATTACAGACAAGATTCTTCCTATTGTGAAAGAATGGCAAGAAAGGCCATTGGAAGAAATCTATGCGGTTGTTTTCATGGATGCTATACACTATCATGTGCGCAATGAAGGTCGGATTGTAAAACGCGCGGTTTATATCGCAATCGGGATCGACATGGTCGGTCACAAGGATGTGCTCGGTATGTACGTCGGCCAGAACGAAAGCGCGAAATTCTGGCTTTCCATTTTGAACGGATTAAAGAACCGTGGCGTAGATGATATCTTAATTGCATGTGTAGACGGGCTGACTGGATTTCCCCAGGCAATTGAGGCTGTATTCCCCCAGACAGAAATCCAGCAGTGCATCATCCATCAGATCCGGAACACAACAAAGTTTGTTTCTTACAAGGAACTCAAGCCCCTAATGGCTGATCTAAAACGTGTATACGCTGCTCCAACAGAAGAAACCGCACTTGCTGAACTAGACAGCTTTGATGAAAAATGGAGCGGGAAATATCCTAAGATTGCAAAATCATGGAAGGACAACTGGGCGAATCTTTCGACTTATTTCAAGTATCCGGAAGCAGTCCGTCGCTTAATCTATACTACGAATGCCATCGAGGGATTTAACCGGCAATTGCGGAAAGTTACGAAAGCCAAGACGGTATTACCTTCAGATGAGAGCCTCTTAAAAATGTTGTATCTGGCCATGATGGATATCACGAAAAAATGGACTGGACACCGACAGGATTGGGGACAGATTCATTCACAACTGGAGATATTTTTCGAAGAACGATTATCTGGATTATAAGCTTTTTCTGGCCTGGCAGGGCTGGCTCAGCCAGCTCTGCTTGACATGTCTGGAAACTGCATTATAATACAAGCAAGGGCAGAACCTCAAAAAAATCGGCTCTGCCCAAAGTAACCAATGACACATCTTATATCAGTTTTTTCAGTTTACACAAAACTTGAAACGGTCTCTAGATCCCCGGTTTTTTATCTTCATTAAAAAAATTCACCAAATCAAAATTTTACTTCCTGTTCAGATAAAATATATCAATGGCTATGGCAAAACTAAATGTTTATGCATTTTTATCTCAACAATCTTCAAATTATATCTCAGCTGTGCTAATACTTTTTTACCTCCCACCTAACGATGCCATTCCATCGTGTATTCTTCCTCTGATGTACTTTCATCTATTTCCTGATTTTTAATTTGGAATCCATAATGCTGGTAAAATGACACTGCTCTCGTATTCTTCTTATAAACATTCAACCACAAATTATCTCGTAACTTCATAACGGTATGAAGCAGCCCCGTCCCGACACCTTTCGATTGCTCCGCTGCTCTTACAAAAATCCCTGCAATATAGGTATCAAACAAACCGATAAATCCTCTGATCTGTCCATTTTCTTCTGACACAAATACTTCAGCTTTTGGAATCATTTCTCTGACCATTTCATAATTATTTTTCCAATAGTCTGCCTCTATAAAAGAATGTGACTCCATATTGGCCTGAAGCCATATGGACATTACCTGATCCAAATCCTTATTTTCAAATCTTCTTATCATTTCCGCAATCCATCAATCAAATCATAACTCATATCCAGAAAATCCAATATTTTAGATTCTCCTACTGTTCCATCCAGCAAAATCGTAATCCAATGCTGCTTATTCATGTGATAGCCAGGCAGGAAACCATAGGTCTGGATAATCATTCCTGTCATTTCCGGATCACATTTCACATCTATAATTTCCACGGTACCGTCTCCATCCAATCCAAGTTTGGATCTCTCAACATTCATAATCACCGCATACCATTTTCCATTTTGGTGGCGAAGTACCGCACTGTCCGGTGAACTGCTCCATAAGTATTCTGGAATTGTTCCATACTGCTTCTTCACATATTCAAAGATTTCTTTTCTATCCACTCTTTTTTCACCTCTGAATGTTCTCGTATCTTGACAATAATCATACCACATTTTCATGAGCTGCACTACCTGTTCAGTTTCTCAAATTCTTTTGCAATTCTCTATTTCACCTGAATTTATCTATTATAGGGTAGAACAGCAGCAAGGACAGGAAGTGTATATACACTTCCGCAAAAATGGCAATTTAGGGAACCCTGCCCTAAATTGAAAACCCCGAAGCACCCCAAAACCGAATTACGTACAGAAGGAGAAAATAGACATGTCAAACAGAAAAAGAAACATCCAAATATTGTTTTGTGTTACTCCAGAGGAAAAGAAGCTGATCCGCCAAAAGATGATTCTGTCAAAGACCAGAAACATGGGCGCCTATCTTAGAAAAATGGCTATCGACGGCTATATCATCAACACCGACACAACCCCGATCAAGCAAGTGTACGAAGAAATGCACAAAATCGGTGTAAACATCAACCAGATTGCAAAAAAGGTAAATACCACCGGTGATTTGTACCCGGAAGAAATGGGAGAA
>JALEHU010000106.1 GCA_022770365.1 Blautia sp.
CACTCCGGTATCCCGCAAATGTTTCGCCATCAGCTTCATCAAGCTGGATTTTCCACATCGTCGGATACCGGTCATGACCTTGATCATTTCGGTGTCTTGAAATGCGATAATCCGATTCAGGTAGAGGTCACGTTTTCGTAGCGTTGTTTTTTGCATAAAGAAAGCACCACCTTTCGCTTAAAATCATATCACAAACTTCGTTAAAAATCAAGTTTGTGAAATTGATGCTATAAACTTTGATTTTCAGGAAGTTTGTAACATATTGTAGGCACTTGTCAATATGTGTAATTACATAATAGGGAACGGTTCACCTATGTATGGACAAGTCGTTGTTTTGACGACCTACACCGCCTTTCTGGTTTGCGATGGCGATAATTTGTGTATTCAAATCACATTTCTCCTTCGCATAAATTTAGCCGCCTGCAGAACAGGCGGCTATGTATAAATCCGAAAATTGTTTCGATTAAAAACCAGCTTTCCTCATCTCATCCATCATGGCAGGTCTTCGTTTATACTGGATTCTCCATTGGTCTGCAATTTGTATAGCTGCACTTTTTCCATTCTCACAAGAAAAAATTTTCTTAAGATAAACCATAAGACGCTTATACCCGTTTCTGTCCGACACCCGGTCAGCCTCTTTCAGAACATATTCCGAATAAAATGCAATGATTTTTTCCGAATAATTTTTCTTCAGAATCGTTTCATATTGCTCCATCAGAAATATACCATTATTATCAAGAATTATTGCAAGAAGTTCGGCTAAACGATTCTCTGACGCCAGAAGCTTACATTTGAATTCTTTAGATTTTGCTTTTTCTATAAACAAATTGATCAGGGTTTCCCATTCCTTTGCATCCTTAACCGCCTTTTTCAGCTGTAATACATATTCAAGGTCATTTTGCAGATAAGCAGTAATCTGGCTGATCAGCTCATCTTTTAACAAATCTATATTCCCTGTTTTTTCATATAGTTCGATCAATATCTTACTATATTTTTTTAACTGTTCCGGATATTTCTGATCAAGTTCCCTGCTTTCAAGCAAGATGGCTTCTGCTTTTTTGAAATCATTCTTTTCTATTGCGTCCGAAATTTCCATCTCTCTGATCACGTAAAACTGTCTGTGTTCTGACATGTATGCATTTATTTCTTTATCCGTGCAGTTCAATTTTTTCATGTACTCAATCCGCTTAAGCACGGGATTTTGATATCCATAATGAACAGAATATATCCCATGTCTGGCCTGATCTGATTCCATATTTTTGATTATTTCATCCAGTTCCAGGATTTCCTGCCTGATATAATCCTCTGATCCTATTTCTTCGAACAGAAACTCCTGAAGATATTCCTCCATATAATCAATGACATATCCGTCCTGATGTGACTCAAACCATTTTTTGATATATTCTTTATCATTCTCAGATGCCTTCTTATATATTAATTTCCAGAATTCATAACATTCGTCTGCCACATAAGAGTAACCTCCATCTGAATCATCCATATCAACATTTCCAATCATTTCAAACACCCGATTGGTCAATTCAAACGCCTGGAGTATAAATCCCCGTTCCTCAAGTTTCCTCACCTTATCATTAAGAAACGCACATAATTCATTTGTAAAATTACTGGCCTGACGCCAATCTACAAAACCCCTATGGTCACTGTTTCTGTAATGAATTTCTTTGATTTCTGATTCTAATCTTTTCATTTGGCTGGCATCACAACCTGTTCCGTATTCCAAAGCAAGCTGATTTCGCAGTGACTCATTATTTAATAACTGATTTACCATCAGTTTCCTAAGTTTATCTTCAGGAATCGTATTCACCAGATCTATGATTTCTTTCTTTTGTCTATCAAAACGCTCTTCCCATGAGGAAACCACTGTCTTGCTTCCATATTCTTCCTCATCATCTTCACAATCATTCTCTGACAAATAATCTTCATAAACAAACAGCACCGCCGCCATATGTTTACATTTATTCCCCGATTCAGCATATGGGCAGTCACATTCCATGGATTCTACAACATCGCCTCTTACATGAATCTGTACATTATAATCTTCTGTTCCTTCTACAACAGCATTTATCTCATAACCATCTGAAGAGATTTCAAATTCTGTTACAGCGCCATCTTCATAATACTCTATACCTCTATCCAAAATATGTGGTTGAAACATTGTATGCCAGTTCATAATATAACCTCTGAAGTTTTCTTCTTAGTATAGCACATATCAGTTATGAAAAACTACACATTTTACAGTTCTCTTGAAAAACAGCCGGGAGATGATCTTTGCAAAAGCCGCCTGCAGAACAGACGGCTATGTATAAATACCAAAAGCCGTCTACTCTTCTCAGAATAAACGGCTTCCTGCATTATATAATTTTAATACTTTTCTTCATTCTCGTTTAAAGCCCTATTTAAAGCCTCCTATTTGAGGGCTTTATTATATAATTCAAATTCTTATCATGAATATCCTGTACCACTTTGGATACCATGGCACCCCGAAACACAAAGCATGACATGATGTTTACCGTTCATAGCTATATTATGCCCATATGTGCATACAATAGCAATACGGTTTTCATAAACACCGTAATCTGTGGATTGGCTCTTTTAACAAGGCTCTCAGAAATACTCATACATGGACCAAAAGACCGGCACATGTTATATCACAAAAAGAGGCAATAGTCGAGATATGGTACTCGACCGGAATATGAACTTATTGATTACATCGGGGGTTTTGAAAAAATTTCCGATTTTTTATTCCTCTGATGCAATCTGTCCGAGCAATGCAAGTCTTTTTTCGAACCATTCAGCAGGTATAAGAGCAAAGCCTTCTCCGTCCGCACTCATCAGAATCAGGCGATGACCTTCAGAAAGCCCAAAGTGATCGCGTGCTGCTTTTGGTATCACAATCTGTCCACGCTCGTTTAATGTTACGGAACCCCAGATGTTCTTGCCCTCTGGTGCCGGAGGCACAACTCTTCCCTCAAGTTTGTTCGTCTTAATCAAACTGTCAATGGTTACGCCATAAGCCTCAGCCAAAAGGCTGCACTTTTCGATATCCGGAACTGTTTTGCCGCTCTCCCACTTGGCATAGGCCTGGCGTGATATGCCGATTCTCTCAGCAATCTCTTCCTGGGAGAAGCCATTAAGGTTTCTCAGCATTATCAGATTATCTCTTAACATAGCATTACCTCCGTTCTGTTCACCATATTGTCGAATTCATCCGTCTCTAACACCCCCGGCTACAGATCTATCCTCTCGAACCTACGGCAGGATTCTCTGTAGGAAAGGATCGTCAGTCCCATGCAGCAGATCGCGCCTGCGATCAAAGTGCTGATCTGCAGGCCAAAATGATCGAATCCGAAAGAATTCAGCGCCTCCATTCCCGGGAAATGATGAAGCGCCTCCGAAACTCCTATTACTAAAAAACATATCATAATATACGTTATAAATGGTCTCCCCGTCTTATATCCGGTCTTGAAAAAGCTGCCGATGAACACAAGATTGAAAATACCAAACAGCACAAGTGCCATTCCAAGTGCAAACCCATTCGCATTCATGAGAGCATTCTCTCTGTATACCGGAGAATCTGAAAAGACCGTCATTCTTACAATAGCGGAAGCCAGCATCAGGGAAAAACAGCACATTTCAACAATGCGCGAGAAAGCGAATTTTCCTTTGACCACATCCTGTTTTGCAATTGGAAGCAGAGCAGAGAATACAAGATCATTACACTCTCTCGCATATCTGAAATTCTGATACAGACCAAGAGTCAAGAAATTGCTCCGCAAAGTATAGGATATCCGGGAAGAAGGAACATAAATCCGAATAACACGAAAAAATAGACAATTGGCAATGTGCCAAGGCGCATCTCTTTTCTCAAAATGTTACGCATGGCTTATCTCCCTCCTTTCCGTTCTTTCTCTTCTTTCTATTCTTAGAAAAGCATCCTCAAGAGACTCCCCTTCATTCATACATCTGCACCTGAATTCGTCCCTGGACAGAGCCTCTACAATTCTTCCGTGGGATATGTATACGATATCATCGGCACATTTCTCGATATCTGTGATGATATGTGTCGAGAAAAATACTGCAACGCCCTCATGCTTGATTCTTCCAAAAATCTCCAGCAATTCATCTCTTGAAAAAGGATCCAGCCCGCTTGTGGGCTCATCCAGAATCAACACCTCTGCTCCATGAGACAGAGCGAAGATATTCAGCATTGACTTGATAGTTGTGGTTTTGCCTGCACCGTTTCTGCCAATAAATCCTGTTATGCGTCCAGCCTCAAGAGTGAATGAAATATTATTCAGCTCAAATGAGGGATATGATTTCTTCAAGTTGCTTATTCTTACAATACTCATTTCAACCGCCTCCGTTCAAATTGCTGTTTTGTTTGGTTGGATCCGAATAGCAAAACTGCAATTTTTATGATTTATATGAATATTGTAAACTTTGGTAGCATCCGCATCTACCAACCTAAGATTGCAAAATAATCATATTTTTGTTAATAAAAGTTGCTTCTTTCAGACAGCAATATCTTTTTTCCTGTAATACAGTGTCCCGATCACCAGAAAAATAACTCCGCACACAACCCCCACAGCCATCATTTTTCCGTCGATGCTGCAGTCCGCCACGATATCCGATGCCTCCGCATAGGAAAACGGTGTTATGTATCTCAGCACCTCTGCTTTATCACTGATATTCGCAATAATATTCAAAAAGTACATCACTGTGGCAAGTCCCAGACCGATTCCCAGTCCGCTGCTCTTCAGAAAAGCGGAAATACCGAAGCAGATTCCGGCAATTTCAAGCTGCATCACGAGAAACGCAAGATGAAGAAGTACAAATTCCTTCGTTTGCACTGTCTCTTGGATCACACGAAATGAAAGGACAGAAACCACAGTAACCAGAATATTCATCATCACAAGCTGCGCAGACACTGCAGCAAATTTCTGACCAGTCACAGAAAGACGGGTCACCGGATGAGTCAGAAGATACTCAGCTGTATGTTCATGTTCTTCTTTTGAAAGAGCGCCGATTCCCAGAAGTGCCGCATAAAAAGCGCCTCCCAGTCCCAGAATGTTGCCGCATTCAACCGCATAGAATCCCATCACTTCTCCAAAACTGACTTTATCCATTCCAAATGCCGCCGTAAAACTGCCCATATTGGCAAACAGTGCGTTCACTCCCGCCATCTGCTCTTTCATCTCCGGATACAGAGCCATACAGATAATGACCATAAATGCAATCACGCCGGTCCAGATGGCAAATGCCGCTCTTCCTCTCTTAAGTTCATGAAAAAAAATCGTCATCTCTGCTCCCCTCTTTTCCCGTTATTCTCTTCTGCTCTTTTTTTGTTATTCTGTTCTTCTCTTTTTTCGTAATAGTGAAGGAAAATCTCTTCCAGCTCAGGTTCCGTAATCAGTAAATCCTCCACAGGAAGCTGGCGCAGACTGTCCAGAAGCTCCTGCATATTTCCCTCAAAAAGGAAACTTACATGCCCCTGTTCTTTCTTTGTTTCTTTCACACCGGCAATCGCTGGTGCCTGTAAAATTCCCTTTACCTCAACTTTCCGGAACTGTTTCCCTGCCAGTCGTTCCACACTGTCGCAGGCGATCAGTCTTCCTTCCCGGAGAATTGCCGCCCTGCTGCAGTGCTGCTGGATTTCCGGGAGCACATGAGAAGAAAGGACAATGGTCCTACCCGCCTTATGACGCTCTTCCACAAGTTCAAAAAATGCTTTCTGCATTAATGGATCCAGACCGCTGGTAGGTTCATCAAGTACAATCAGCGAAGGATCATGCTGAAATGCTGATACGATCGCCACCTTTTTGCGATTCCCCAGAGACAGTTCACTTACTTTGCGGCGGACATCCAGGTCAAAACGCTCGCAGAGATTTTTCCGCTCTTTACTGCAGTCTTTTTTGTATAATTTCGCGGATAACCGAAGGACTTCCGATACCCTCATTCCACTGTAAAACATTGCCTCAGATGGCAGATACCCCACCTGTGCGAGGATCTCTTTCTGCTGTTTTCCCACTTCTTTTCCAAAGATTACGGCACTTCCGGAAGTGGGAGCCACCAGTCCCAGAAGTACCCTCAGAGTTGTACTTTTACCGGCTCCGTTCGGCCCGATAAAGCCAAAAATCTCTCCCTCATTCACGCTCAGATTCAGGTCGATAATTCCGCGATTTTTGCCATAATATTTCGTCAGATTCGTTGTTTGGATGATTTCACTCATACTGTTTCTCCTTCTTGTTTCCGTTCCCTTCTTCTATTAGTTTCTTTTTATGACCGGCTCTGTCAGCATCTAAAATCACTTCAAATAAACGGACTTCCAGAACTCCATCAGTTTCAAAAAATCCTTTTCCAGTTTATCTGTATCCAGCGGACCTTTCTGTGTCTCCTCCCAGAGATAGCCTTCCGATGCCCAGTACATCTGCTGGTACATCATTCTCAGATCCAGTCCTTCACGGAAGTTGTCTTTATTCAGCTGCAGAATCGCATTTCGCGCTTTTCCATTGAAATGAGACCGGTAACTTTTCTGAATCTCCTCTGCTGTTTTTCCTCGGGCAAAGCAAAGAATTTCTCATTCACAGCCAGCTCCTTTCCGGAATGCTCCATAATAAACTCATTCTATTGATCCGTATTATTTCCCATATCTTCTATTGGACGGCTCGATTAATTTCATTTTTGACTATATCCTATTGACCGTTCCGGTTAATTCTCATTATATCCCGTTGACCGTTTTTGAGAAGGCTTTCGAAAGAAAAAAAACAAATCTTTATGATTTCTTAATATCCTTATTCCAGTACCGCTTCAGCTGATGCTCATCCAGATCATTCACAAAGCGCTTTTTGAATACCAGAAATTCCTCCAGATCCATCAGAATATGATAAAGCATTGCACGACTTTCAAACTCTGCGCGTTCTGCAGGAAGAGGCTCTTCTTCCATATCGCTGAAGATCTGGTTCAGACGCTCGATCTGCGCCTGGGGAATGTTAATTTCAATCACGTAATCCACAAGATATAGGATATACTGTGCAATAATCTCTGCCTGTCTGGGCATGGTGCGGATCTTTTTCATCTCATAATGAAGGTTATGAAGTACATCACACTGCTTCATACGCATTTCAAAATAGTCAATATAGTATCCCGGATGGGACTGAAATGTATTGTTCTGATATTCATAGGCATCGCTGATAAAGCCATGAAGCTGCTTCTCCAGATTACAAATATCATCCCAGACATTCCGTCCCATCTCCTGACAAAACAGGTAGGACGCCATTTCCCTGAGAATCATCTGCAGCTGCTGCTCTGTCCAGCGCATATTGCGGATGATATCTTTTTTCTGATTATGATTGTCGTTAAAAAGATTCAATACAATGGCAACAGAAATTCCAATAAGAACCAGCAGAAATTCATTTCTGACAAATGCAGTTCCAAAATCTTTTGTCGCAAGAAAATGTGTTCCGATAACCGCATTCACAGATATGGTTGCTTTCAGCCCAACGAGTTCGCTCAAAAGCACCATCACAAAGACAAACGCACCGTATGCTACCCATTCGCTTTCAATATGGGTAAAAGCCATCCAGGCCAGTATTACCGAAGCTAAAAATGTAATAATCCGGAATACGGAAAGCTTCAGTGTTTCCCATTTGGTAGTCACAAGGGTCAAAAGCGCAATACTGCCCGCTGAAGCCGCATATTCCAGATTCAGAAAATCCGCCGCATAGATAGCCGCACTGCTTCCTACCGCAATTTTTGCCGTACGAATCAGCAGTTTTTTTATCTCTTTTCTGTCCATAAATATCTCCTGCAACATATGTTATAGTTTGAGGATACCTGCGCCGACAGGTCTCTTTATTTACCATAAAAGTCCCGGACAGCAGCCATGTGGTGCAGCATGCTTGCATGCGCAGACACATGGTTATTGGACGGGCTGCCCGTATGAGCAAGCAGCGAAGCGAATTGCGAATACGGGCGATTGCGCCAGCAATCGACTTTTATTTATTGGCTATGTCTGCGTAAGCAGACATTTACGTTTAGTATACAGACTCAAGGCAGGATGTTCAATATGATAAATTTACCTGCAAAAACTGCACAGTCTTTCATCTCCTGGCTTTCTCTCCTGCTTTTTTCAGGACTATATAATAAATGACACAAATGGTAATCTGCACAATCGTTGATGCCGGTGTTGCCAGCCCCACACGAAACAGTGACACCGGTTCCATTTTGCTCATAAACAGAGATACCGGAATCCGGACACCAAATGCCCCTGTAATTCCCTGTACCATAATAAAAAAATGCCTTCGGCATCTCAACTCCCCTGCCCCTCAATCTTGAGGGGATTAGGGGTTTCTTTTTGTGTCCTTTTATTGCATAATATCCTTATGAACATACTACAGAAGATTTTTAAAGACTATTATGAAATCATTGAATATACGCTTCACCCCAGAGATGTTGAGATGGATAACATCTCCAGGATGATTAATTGTGGTGACCCTTCCTTTGGCGGTGCCATGTATGTCTGTCCCCACTGCGGCAACATGAAATTTGTTCCTTTCCGCTGTAAAAGCCGTTTTTGTCCAACCTGTGGTGTAAAATAC
>JALEHU010000015.1 GCA_022770365.1 Blautia sp.
CTTCAAAGGATTTTGCTTCCTCGTCCTGTAATAGTCATGGATTTCTCTAAACTCTTTATTCTTTCCTATCACAGATATCGCAGCTTCATACAATGCATATCTCAGGCGTTTTCTTCCCCTGTGGCTGATGCGGCTTTCTCCGTTGTGTTTGCCGGAACTGTCTGCAACAATGGCATATCCTGCCAGTTTCTGCAGCTGCTTTGGGTTATCAAAACGACGAATGTCACCCACCTCTGCAATAAAACAGCTTACGGTTTTTAAACCAATCCCGTTGATCTCCATAAGTTTATCAATGTATGGAATCTCAGAAAGTTTCGCTTCTATCTCCCGCATCAGATCCTCCATTCTGTTTTTATATATTTCATAATCGTTCAGCAGGTTGCGGATCTCTATTCTGGCACTTCCCGGTGCTTCTGTACTTCCGATGCTGTGCTCCGCAGCTGATACCAGGGTCCTTGCCCTCTTTAATCCAGCGCCTTTCAACTTTGCATCCCTCCATACCTGATTTACACCATCTACGCCAAGTTCTTTTATGTCACATGGCAACGGTGCCTTTTTGATCACCATCATCCCGCTTACAGCATCCGGGGTTTTATAAACATCTTTTATCTCCGGAAAATAAATACTGAACCATCGGGCTATCCGGTTTTTGATCCTTGTAAGTTCTTCCTGCGTCTGAATACGAAGATTTGACAGATTTCTGATCTCTGCGTATATCCCTGTTGGGATATACGGATACGAAAACCTTCCTTCATTTACCAGCCCCGCAATTGTTTTTGGATCCTTACGGTCATTCTTATTCGGGTTGTTATCATCCAGTTCTTTGGACTTCTTTACATGATGCGGATTCACATGCACCGGCTTCATTCCCTGTTCCTGCAGGTACGCTCCAAGGTTCAGCCAGTAATGACCGGTAGGTTCCATACCTGGAATCACCGCCTCTTTACCATGTTTGTCTGCCATGTCTTCCATCCATGCCTTAAATGCAGCAAACCCGGCTTCATCGTTGTTGAAAGCAAACGGCTTTTTTGAGTACTCATAATTCCGCCAGTCAAAGGCCCTTGCATAATGAGTTTCACTTCCAACATCGATACCAACGATTAAAGTTTTTTCCGTAATAGATGCAATTTTTGCGTTCTGTGTGTTATAATTCATTTCAGATACCTCTCTGTTCAATAAGATTTTTCACTAACCTCTCAAAGTCAGTAATCTTATTTTACACTGAGGTATTTTTTTCTCAACCTTCTTTCTCGGAATTCCTTATATTTGTATTATACAAGAAGCTCCTTTATCATAAATACAAATAAATCTTCAATATTCACCGGACTCAGGTTCCAGCCTGAGGGTACCGCATCCCGCCTCACAATCGCTTCTGCACCATATGCAGATTCTCTCTTTCCTTTAATGGCAGAAGGAGCCAGCTCCTGAAGCTGGGCACAGCTGCAGTGAAGGACGCCGTATTCTTCCATCAGTACATCCTTTTCTTCACACAGAAGAAGCTTTCCTTTATGCAAAAACGCAATGTAATCACAGATTTTTTCCAGATCACTGACTATATGCGATGACATAAGAACGGAATGGTTTTCATCACGGGTAAATTCGTTGAACATATCGATCACTTCGCTTCGGGCAACCGGATCAAGGCCTCCGGTAGCTTCATCCAGAATCAGAAGCTTCGGGTGATGAGACATGGCAACAGCAATGGCAAGCTTCATTTTCATTCCGCGGGAAAAATCTTTAAACGGCTTTTCGGACGGAATGGATAATTTTTTCATATAGTTCTCATATACTCCGGCATCCCAGTTACGATAAGTGTTCTTCATGATTTTATTGACCTGTCTGGCATTCAGACATTCCGGAAAACCTGCTTCATCCAGAACAACACCGATATCTTCTTTCAACAGTCTGGTATTCTCGAGGTTATCTTTTCCCATAACCTGGATGGTTCCACTGTCCTTATGAATCATATCCAGAATAAGCTTGATGGTTGTAGTTTTGCCCGCACCATTCTCTCCGATCAAGCCCATAATACAGCCCTGCGGCAGTGTCAGATTCAGATGGTCCAGTTGAAAACCGGGATAGATTTTCGTAAGATTTGTTATTTCAATTGCATTCATTTCATCATATCCTCCATTGTATAACGAAACATTTCAATGACTTCTTCTCTTCCAAGATTGCAGGAAACAGAAAGCTGCGCGATTTTTTCCATATAATCTTCTATTTTTTTCAGGTTTTCTTCACGCAGCAGTTCAACATTCTTGGGCGCTACAAAGCATCCCTTGGCAGCAATAGTGTATATAAATCCTTCTTTTTCCAGTTCGTCATAGGCACGTCTGGTCGTCACCACACTGATCCGCAAATCCTTGGCCAGATTGCGGATGGAGGGAAGCGCTTCATCCTCCTGGAGCGTCCCGTTTATGATCTGCGCTTTTATCTGAGAATAGATCTGATCATAAATCGGCGCTCCACTTTTGTTGTCTATGAAGATATTCACATGATCACCTCATTTGTTTACTGTATATATACAGTATATACAGTCATTACAGTTTTGTCAATACAGTATATAACAGAATATAAGATTTCTGAATAAATACATAATACTTCAGCAATAAAAAAGACGTTGGCAGATGTTCACCACCAACGTCCCTGATTCTTATTTCCTGTCAAATACATAAAGGCTGAAAAATGAAGCCGTGTTGCCTCCCCATTCCATTTCCATATTACAATGCTTTGCCAGTTCTGTTGCATTGATACAATAGGCGGAGAGACATGAGGTACGCATATCTTCGTGCGGACATGGTTTATTTTCCTCCATCGCGCAGACCGCACAAAAATTACAAGGTCCGCACATAATGGCAAAACCATCCATTTTCATTCCTTCCTCAGCCATCTTTTTCATAGCCTTCCTTGTCTGCAGAATGTGACGCTTTTTAACAGGCTTCGTTTCAGATGGATCCATTACATCAGCAACCGGCGTTTTTGACTGAAACACGATAGCCTGGCGATACTGCATCACTTTCGATTCCATTTCCTCCGGTGTGCCGCATGCCGGTGGACAGCCATAATTTCTGCCGTAATTGCCGCAGTCATTTTCTTCACAGAGAACTCTGAATTCCGGGACGAACTGCAGATCTTCCGTCCTGATCAGTGCCGCATCCTCAAATCCCGCTTCTGCAGCAATTTCATAGATCCTGTTTTTATCTAAACTGTTTTCACACATACACATATATCCTTCATCCTCCAAAGCTATATAAAAGCAGCTTTCCTGTGTCCTTTGATTCAATCAAAATATACTCATTATTACATATTTGCTTTATCATTTCGCATACATTTTATACATGGCAACATGATCATAAATACATCTCCAGCTGCTGTAAGTATTCACAGTTACACAGATATAGGGAATCCCGCCTGCGGATATTTCATAGCTTGCCGCACAGTCGCCCGACTGAGCCACAAATCCGGTTTTGGCACAGAGCACTTCACCTCCGCAGTCTTTGTCTTCAATTCGGCGCAGGAACCAGTTGGAAAGAATAATTCCCTCCGGATTCTGCTCCGTCTTGGTTGTATAATATACATGGGCGGACAGAACTTCTCTGCAGAAATCATTTTCCACAGCAGCTTTGAGAATCATTGCCATATCAGCAACGGTACAGTAATGATCATCGTTGTAAATCCCTACACAATTGGTAAAATGAGCAGTATCGGAAAGTCCCAGCTCCTCCAGCTTCTCATTCATCAGCTCCACAAAAGCCTCCTGAGAACCGGCAACATATGTGGCAAGCCCTACAGCAGCCTCTCCTCCCGAAGGCAGGATCGTTCCATAGAACAAATCACGTACAGGTATCACTTCACCGCCCACAAAACCGGCCGCGCTGCAGCCCTGGGTCAGACAGTACCCTGTTATATCAGACGTCATAGTAAATGTGTCGTCCAGGTTTGTGACATGTTCCGCTGCTACAAGAACAGTCAGAATTTTCGTCATAGAAGCCGGATAAATGCGTGTCTGTGCATCTTTCGCAGCAATGACTCTGTCAGTACTCAGGTCAATCAGAATCGAATTGGAACTGAGGACATCTCTATCCGGAGGAACTACCGTATTCTCGTCCATTTCATAGGAAAAATCTCCATGGAATGTCACATCTCCCACTTGTATGGTTGTTTTTTCTGTTTTTTCTGTATTTTCCGTTTCCTCCACTGCTGCAGATTCGTCCGGTTCTCCGAATGTATCGTCTTCAGGTTCTGATTTCTCCGATTCTCCATATGTATCATCTTCCGATTCTGATTTCTCCGGTTCTGATGCTGTCCCATTATCTTCCTGAGTATTGTTTTCAGATCCGGTGAGAATTTCTTCAGAAGCATTTATCTTTTTATCTGTCAGATTTCCTGCAAGATAAACAATCCCGGCAATACACAGTGCCGCCAGAATCAGTAATAAAATACTGAGAATCATATTCCGTACCCGGTGCCTTTGCTTTTTTCTGCGTTTTTTCCGGGATTGTATTTCTGCAGCTCCTCTTCTTTCGAGAGAGCTGTTTTTCTTCTTTTTCATAATACAGCCGCCTTCATATGAATGTGTTCCGCCCTGTGATCTATCTTCTTGCAAGTTCTCTTGTAATATCTTCCCAGGTAACTCCCTTTACAGCCATCAGTACCATCACATGATAAAGAAAATCCGATATTTCATATTTGATTTCTTCTTTGTCCGGATTCTTGGCTGCAATGACGATCTCTGTACACTCTTCTCCGACTTTTTTCAGGATCTTATCAATTCCCTTTTCAAACAGATAATTGGTATAGGAACCTTCCTTGGGATTTTCCTTACGGTCCAGGATGACATCATACACGTCCTGGAATACCCGGAGGGGATTGGTATCATCATATTCTTTCTTCATAAGAGGCTGGAAAAAGCAGGTTTTGTTTCCTGTATGACATGAAGCACCAACCTGCGCCACTTTTGCAAGAATTGTGTCATTATCACAGTCAAGAGTAAGTGATTTCACATACTGGATGTGCCCTGAAGTCAGACCTTTGGTCCAGAGTTCCTGACGGCTGCGGCTCCAGTAGGTCATTTTTCCGCTCTTTAACGTAGTACGGAATGCTTCCTCATTCATATAGGCAACCATTAGAACTTCATCTGTTTTATAGTCCTGTACAACTACAGGGATCAGTCCGTCGCTGTTCAGCTTAAACTCTGACCATGGAATACTGCTCTCAAAAGTATTCACTGCAATACCCGCTTCACGGCATTTATCTTTAAATACAAGCAGCTCTGTGGAGGCATCACTTACAAAAGAGCCGCAAAGTCCGCCCACCGCATTGCTTCCAAGAAGAGCAAGAAGACTGCTCTCTTTGCCCTCATCTGTATGAAGAATCACCGGGATTGAAGAGATCTCTGCAATTGCATCCTGGACGGTATCAAGTGCCAGGACAGCTGCTGCATAATTTTCGATCAGTTCTTTATGATCTGTGAATTCTTCTATAGAAGAAATACTCACCATCATTTTTTCCCTGCCAAAACGCTTGGAAACTTCTTCCAGGAGTTCCACGTTTCCCTGTTTTGAAAAATTCAGCACTGTCTTTGCACATCCGGCATAGATCAGTTTCTTAACATCTTCCATGCGCTTGATATTGCCGGCACAAATAACCGGAATTTCAGATGCAGTACAGATTTCCTTGATTTTGCCGATAGCTCTTTCATGTTCGGAATCTCCGGAGGAAAAGTCGAATACCAGAAGTTCATCTGCACCATTATCACTGTAAAATTTAGCAAGTGCTTCCACATCTCCGTCACCGAACAGATTACGCTGGCCAAAACCAGTCACTGCTTTGCAGTCCTGCAGATAGACACAGGGAATCATTAATTTATTTGTCATGGTTTTTTCTCCTTATTCAAGACTCCCCTTTGTGGAGAGCACGTCTGTAATTCTCGGATCATAAGAAACAGCCTGATCCAGGGCTTTCGCAAAGCTTTTGAACATGGCTTCCGCCACATGATGATTATTGCCGCCGGAAAGTACTTTTATATGAAGATTCATGCCGCTCGTATAGGATATGGCATAAAAGAATTCTTTTACCATTTCCGCGGACATATTGCCGACCTTCTCACCGGTAAACTGTGCATCCCAGGCAAAATAAGGACGCCCGGACAGATCCACTGCACAGAGTACCAGAGATTCATCCATAGGCAAAATACAGCTTCCGTAGCGCCGGATACCTTTTTTATCTCCTGCCGCCTGCTTAATGGCTGTTCCAAGTACAATTCCCGTATCCTCTATAGTATGGTGGTCATCCACATGCAGATCACCATGAACACGCACACACAGATCAAAAAGTCCGTGTCTGGCAAATCCATCAAGCATATGGTCAAAAAATCCAACTCCTGTTTCAATATCAGAATATCCGCTTCCGTCAAGAACAAGCTTCAGTTTGATTTCTGTTTCTTTTGTATTCCGTTCTACAGATGCTTCACGTGCCATAAACTCCTCCTACTCTTCTTCATTCTCAAACCGGACAGCAATGGAATTTGCATGTGCCGTAAGCTGCTCAGAAGCCGCAAATTGTTCGATATCTTTATGGATCTTCTTCAGCGCGTCTTTTGAATAATAGATGATACTTGATTTTTTTACGAAATCATCCACTGACAGCGGAGAGAAGAATTTCGCTGTGCCGTTGGTGGGAAGGATATGATTCGGTCCCGCAAAATAATCTCCAAGAGGTTCTGAACTGTACTCTCCAATAAAAATGGCTCCTGCATTACGTACCTTCATCATAACTTCAAACGGATTCCTTGTCACAATCTCCATATGCTCAGATGCAATGGCATTGGCAGCTTCAACAGCCTCATCCATATTCCCGGCAATCAGAATGTATCCGAAATTATCCAGAGATTTCTGTATGATTTCTTTTCTGGAAAGAATCTCCACAAATCCCTGCACTTCTTTGTCAACCTTTTCCGCCAGCTCTTTACTTGTAGTGATCAGAATGGCAGAAGCCAGCTCATCATGCTCCGCCTGAGAAAGAAGGTCTGCTGCCACATAACGGGGATTAGCGGTCTCATCAGCAAGAACCAGGATCTCACTTGGACCTGCAATAGAATCAATACTCACATGACCGTATACTGCTTTTTTCGCAAGAGCCACAAAAATATTGCCCGGGCCCACAATCTTGTCAACCTTCGGAATGCTCTCTGTCCCGTATGCAAGGGCAGCAATTGCCTGCGCGCCGCCCACCTTGTAAATCACATCCGCTCCTGCTTCTCTGGCTGCGACAAGAGTTGCCGGATTTACTTTGCCGTCTTTACCGGGCGGTGTCGTCATAACAATCTGATCCACGCCGGCCACTTTTGCGGGAAGGACATTCATAAGCACAGAAGATGGATAAACAGCTTTGCCTCCGGGAACATACACGCCGACCCTCTCAAGAGGAGTCACCTTCTGCCCGAGCATAGTTCCGTTTGTCTCACTGGTAAACCAGCTGTTCTGTTTCTGTTTTTCATGATAACTGCGGATATTAACAAGAGCTTTACGAATGACATCGATCAGGGACGGATCCACCAGTTCATAGGCTTCCCTGATTTCCTCTTCGGTTACCTGAATATTATCAGCAGTAATTTCTACTTTGTCGAACTGTTTCGTATAAGCAAAAAGAGCGGAATCCCCCTCATCTTTTATCCTTGCAAGAATCTCTGCGACAGCAGCTTCAAATTTGCCATAGTTGTTGGGGCTTCTTTTCAGAAGATCTTCAAGAATCCCTTTCGTGCTTTCTTTTGTCAGAGTGACTTTGCGCATTTTATCTCAATCCCTTCTGTATATTCTTTACACGACCTCAATAATCTTTACACGATCTCACGCAGCTGAGAGATCAGTCTGCGGATTCGTTCATCTTCCATTTTCATGCTGACCTGATTTACGACCATACGTGCGGACAGCGGACACACTTCTTCCAGCACCTTCAGTCCGTTCTCACGCAGTGTGGAACCTGTCTCAACAATATCGACGATCACTTCTGAAAGGCCGACAATAGGTGCCAGCTCAATGGATCCGTTTAATTTGATGATTTCCACAGTCTGATGTTTCCTGTTATAGAAATAATCTTTTGCAATGTTAGGATATTTTGTAGCTACACGGATCAGCTGATTGTTATTTAATACCTCACGGGCACTTTCCGGTCCGCATACACACATTTTGCAGGCACCGAATCCCAGATCCATCACTTCATAAAGCTTCCTGCCTTCTTCCATAATCGTATCCTTGCCCACCACACCGATATCAGCCGCGCCATATTCCACATAAGTAGGTACATCCGGTCCTTTTGCCAGGAAAAATTTCAGTTTCAGTTCTTCATTGACAAAGATCAGTTTACGTGAATCTTTATCACGCATTTCTTCGCAGGTAATGCCGATCTTTTCCAGCATATCCAGAGTTTTATTTGCTAATCTTCCCTTTGTAAGAGCAAATGTCAGATATCTCATGCCTGTGCCTCCTTCTCCAGTCGTAATGCCACACTTCTTCCCTCGCAGCGCAGCTTCTGTGCCTGTTCAACGGCCTCACGCCGGTTTTCTCTGCTGTATGTGATCACAATTATTTCCTCTTCTTCACCTATGGAAATTTTCTGTCTGGAAAGAGCTGCCATAAGGCTGTCTACCACAATAGCAAATCCTATTGCTGCTGCCGGTTTGCCAAAATGCTTCATGAGCGCATTGTAACGCCCGCCCTTGATCAGAGGTTCTCCGGTACCATAAGTATATGCCTGAAAAATAATACCTGTATAATAACGGTATTTACTCAGCATTCCAAAATCAAAACTGATGTATTTCTCATAGCCGTAAATCTTCAGAATCTCATAAATCTCTTCCAGTCTTGCCACTGCTTTCAGTGCATTCTCATTGGAAGTCAGTTCACGTGCTTTTGCGAGCACTTCACTGGAACCGAACAGATGAGGAAGTTCCATAAAAACTTCCGAAAGTTCCTCTGAGATCTTTTTCTCTTTCACCAGATCCTCAACACCAAAATAGTTTTTCTGGGAAATCAGAGAACGGAGACTCTCCTGTTCCTCCTCATCAAGACCTGCTTCCTCCAGAAGGGATTTGAAATAATCCACCTGACCGACACTCACCTGAAAATCTGAAAGTCCTGATGCTTTCAGACATTCTACCGTCATTGCAAGAAGCTCTGCATCCGCATCCGCCGATTCATCACCATAGCGTTCAACTCCCATCTGCGTAGTTTCTTTGAGTCTTCCGCGGAAACTGGAATTATTTATGAAGGTATTTCCAGTATAACAGAGACTTACTACTTCTTTGTCCGGAGAAAAATATGTAGCACATGCTCTGGAAACCGAAGGGGTAAAATCCGGTCTCAGAACAAGGGTGTCTCCCTCTCTGTCAAAAAACTTATAAAGTTCTCTGGACGGGATCGTACCGACTTCATTACTGAATACCTCAAAATACTCAAATGTGGGTGTTTCTATATTTTGATAGCCATAGCTGCGGAAAACCTCCTGGATCCGTTTCTGGATATCCAGCTTCCGGCTGCATTCTCCATTATATATATCCCGGACACCTTCCGGTGTATGAAAGATACGCTGCATACTTCTTTCCTCCTAATCACATGTAATCTGCAGGTAATAATATAAATCTCTATTTTCGTGATTTATGTCGTTTTTTGTTTTAATACTTTATCACTTTACCTCACTGCCATATTATCATAATAGTACGCAAAATCATATAGAATTATATTAAATTACTCCTGCTTTGTCAATCCTTGCTCAAATAATTTATCACTCTCTTTTGTCCAGATCTTTCTGCAGTCCATCAAGATAAGGAATCAAGAATCCGCTTTTACGTTTCAGGTAATAATATTCATCCAGTTCTTCACGGCGAAAGCTCTTGCGGCCTCCGTCTTCCATTCGCTTCCAGAAAACAAGCAGCTCCCTTAACGGGAGATAATAAAACAAATCTTCCGTACTGTAAAAAACAAGAAAAAATGCAACACCGCCCTGTTCCTCAAAAGCCTTCATAAACTCCACCTGATGAGGATGGATATTACTGAGCGGGAACGTGTCTGTACTGCATTCCTTCGCATCAAAGCAGACAGGGATTCCCTGGACTGCTCCGATATAATCCACCGTACTGCGCTGTTCAAAATAAGCCAGCGTAATATGACGGTTTTCTTTATCCATTCGCACAGGAGTAATAGGAGTTGGTATCTTCTGAATCAAAGCCAGCCCCTTTTCCCTGTACTGTTCATTCGTTCTGTTCACCAGTTCCTCCAGTGTGGAACCGCGCAACCCCCGGCTGCTCCAGGTAGCCATACCGCTAAACTCCTTTTACTGATCATCATGTCTGTATAAACAGACGTCTTCATTAATTAATTGTTCGTCAGTAATTTTATTGACGGGAAATACCGGAGGATCGCCTTGCCCACAATCTGGTCAAATGAAACAAAAGTATTATTCCAGTATCTGGAATCCCTTGAATTCTGCCGGTTATCTCCCAGCATGAAATAATGATCCTCCGGCACCACATACGGACCAAAATCTCCCAGCGGTGTCTCCGGTACAAAGCTGTCATCCAGAGGCTCCTCCGAACCATTGATGTACACCTTGCCGTCTCTGATCTCGACAGTCTCTCCCGGAAGTCCGATCAGACGCTTAATGAAAAGCTGACTCTCATCATCCGGATATTTGAAAATAATAATGTCAAATCTTTCCGGATCTTTATATTTCTTAACAAATTTATGACCAAATAAATCTATATTGATTCCATAGGAAAGACGGAAGCCAAAAATCCTGTCTCCGGCCATGATCGTCTTCTCCATTGATTCTGATGGAATCTTCGCATTGATCAGGATGACATTATTCACAAGCGTCACCACGATTACCACTATGATAATCATTTTTACATATTCCCACAGCTCTTTCCAAATTTTCATAATAACTCTCCTCTAAATGTTCCTTCTGTATCATGTAAAAAAAGTTCTCAGGCACAGGTGCCGTAAACACTTGTCCGGACAGCTCCTCAAGAGCGCCCTTCACGTCCGGAAATTCCAGTCTGTATGCATGCAGCAGCTGATGCTTCAGGGAATACTTCTCACGAAGTACTCTGTTAAATGCCGCTCTCCCATACTTGGGATCTCCTGCAACAGGATGACCGGTACTTGCAAGATGAGCGCGGATCTGATGTGTCCGCCCGGTGATCAGCCTGACAGAAAGCAGTGTCATCTCACCATTATCTGCCCAGGGAATGTATCTGGTTTCAATGGGAAGCGCATCCTCCGGTATAGGCTCCTTCCGGCTGGAATCATATACTATTACTTTATTACATTTTTCGTCTTTATGCAAATATCCTTTGATATATTCTTCAGTTTTTATGACACCTTCTGCAAGGCAGAGATAGTCTTTGTGAATCGTTCGGTCATGAAAGAGTGCCGAAAGCGCCTGAAGTCCTGCAAGACTCTTGCCGGCAGCCACAATCCCGCTGGTATTTCTGTCAAGACGATTACAGACAGCAGGTTTAAATGTTTTCAAACTCTCGTCCGTAATCTCTCCTTTATCAAGAAGATAACCGATCAGGTACTCCACCAGCGACGGTTCCGGGCTGTCAGAAGGCTGAGAAAGCATCCCGGCAGGTTTATTAATGAGAAGGGTATCTTTATCCTCGTAAATAACATCCAGTCTGCAAAGTGCTCTTGACACTTCCTGATGTCCGGCAAATTTCTCAAAAGTTTCGTCACTCAGAAACAGCTTTACCTCATCTCCAGGTACAAGCTTTTCATTTCCCGTAGCTTTTTTTCCATTGAGCGTGATGTTTTTTTTTCTCATCATTTTGTAGAAAAAGCTCTTTGGCGCTTCCTTCAGAAGTTTCGACAGATATTTGTCAAACCTCTGACCCGCCTCGTTTTCTCCAATTATATACTGTTTCATGAACTCCTCCTACAGACAGATCGCAAGCAGTGTATGTCTGATCAGTTCATTTCTGGTAAGTTCCGGATATTTTTCATCCGGCTGGAATTTAATTCCCTCCTCCAGAGACTCCCGATGCTCATTCATGGAGTCCAGTCGTTCCAGATAAGGGCGCAGGTCTTTCATAATTTTTATATTGACTTTATAACCGTTTTTTCTTACGATCTTCTGCGCTTCTCGGGCCATGAATTCTGTATTGATCTGAGGATCACTGCTGTATCCCACCACTTCATTGCCGCAGATGGCAAATGCATCAATATAAGCACTTTTTTCGTAAAATGTCATATACATCTCATATGCCATCACAAGATTTCCTGAATGAGAATGGATTTCTTCATAAAGACCTTTATCCATAGGTTTTCGCATAAGAAGCATGATCAGATTTACCATGGAACGGCAGGCAGGGAGACATCCCACCACACACCCTACTGTCCAGATCGTCATGCGTGTCTCTAATATGATCCATGCTGCAAAAAATATCCCCAGGGGGACGGCAAACAGAAGCGCGGTAACAGCCAGCCGATGCTTCTTTTCTGACGTAAAATATCCGAAATCCCCCTTGGGAACCCGCTTTTTTCGTTTAGTACTGCTCATCTATTACTCCTTGATCTGTATATTTTATGTAACTGCTTCGTGTATTCACAAAAGATTACATAACAGTAAAAATTATTATTTTGCTTTCTTCTTATGGACATTACGAATTGTTTTCTTCCTGCCCTGAGATTTCATATTTTTGTCCGGCGGACCGGATTTATACTTATCCGGTCTTAACAGGCACTGTTTCCCATAACCCACAAGATCCATTCTTCCGGCAAGTTTCAGCCCTTCCAGTACGAGTTCCCGGTTGGCCGGATTCTTATACTGCATCAGTGCCCGCTGAATCGCCTTTTCATGAGGATTGCGCGGTACATAAACCTTCTCTTTGGTCAGCGGATGAATCCCCGTATAATACATACAGGTAGAAAGTGTGGACGGCGTAGGATAAAAGTCCTGCACCTGTTCCGGTGTAAAACCAAGATCCCTGACATATTCCGCAAGCTTCACTGCTTCCTTCATGGTACATCCCGGATGAGAAGACATAAAATAAGGAACCGCATACTGCTGCATACCTGTTTTTCTGTTTGCTTTTTCATAGGCCCTGAGAAAACTTTCGTATACTTCATGCTGCGGCTTGCCCATATATCTCAGCACCTGATCAGAAACATGTTCCGGCGCTACACGAAGCTGTCCGCTCACATGATGCTCTACCAGTTCCCTTAAAAATTCCGGATTCCCATCTGCCATGACATAATCAAAACGTACACCGGAACGGATAAATACCTTCTTCACCCCGGGCAGATTTCTGAGTTTTTTAAGCAGTGCCACATAATCCGAATGATCCACATTCAGATTCCTGCATGGATCCGGAAAAAGACACTGCCGGTTCTGGCATACACCTTTTGTCAGCTGTTTCTCACAGGATGGCTGTCTGAAATCAGCCGTAGGGCCTCCCACATCATGAATATAGCCTTTAAAATCAGGATCCTCCGTCATTCTTACAGCTTCTCGCAGAATCGATTCATGACTCCTTGTCTGCAGAATTCTTCCCTGATGGAAGGTCAGTGCGCAAAAGCTGCATCCGCCAAAGCAACCCCTGTTGCTTGTAAGACTGAATTTCACTTCTTCCAGTGCAGGAATTCCGCCGTCCTTTTCATACATCGGATGATATTTCCCGGTATATGGAAGGTCATATACATCATCCATTTCCTGAGAAGTAAGAGGTTTGGAAGGCGGATTCTGAATCACATATCCTTTCGTCCCATAAGACTCTGCCAGAGGTCTGGCTGTAAAAGAATCCGTATTTTTGTACTGCATGGCAAAGCTGTCCGCATAAGCTTTTTTACTTTCCTGAAGTTCCTCATATGATGGAAGAACAATGGGATCATAAACTCTGGAAAGATCTCTGCATTTGTACACAGTTCCGGGAATATAGGTCAGTTCCTGTACCGGAATGCCGCTGCTTAATGCGTCTGCAATTTCTACAATGGAATGTTCCCCCATCCCGTAAGAAATCAGATCTGCTCCGGAATCCATCAGTACACTGCGGCGTATTTTATTCTGCCAGTAATCATAATGAGCAAGCCTTCGAAGGCTTGCCTCTATTCCTCCCAGAATAATAGGCGTATTCTTATATGTCTGACGGATCAGATTACTGTATACAACCGTAGGCATATCCGGCCGAAGCCCCATCCGGCCTCCGGGTGAATAAGAATCTTTCTGCCTGCGTTTGCCGGAAACACTGTAATGGTTCACCATAGAATCCATATTTCCTGCTGTAACGAGAAAACCCAGGCGTGGTTCCCCGAACACCTGGATGCTCTCTTTTCGGTGCCAGTCCGGCTGAGGAATCATTCCCACACGATAACCGCGGCTCTCCAAAAGGCGGCTGATAATTGCCGCACCAAAAGAGGAATGGTCTACATAGGCATCCCCTGTAACATAAACAAAGTCCACCTGATCCCATCCACGTTCTTTCATTTCATTACTGTTGACCGGTAAAAATTTCTGCATTTATAATTCCTCGTATGTGCCTGCCGCAATCTCATCATAAGAATGGATATAGAAATCGGCAGTTTTTCTTTTTTCTTCCCGCTGCGGAATGCTGTAATCATCTTCTACTGCGCATACCGTCATACCTGCAGTCTTTCCTGCCAGAATTCCCGGTACAATATCCTCAAATACCAGGCACTTCGCGGGATCCACATGAAGCATTCCTGCTGCTTTCAGATATACATCCGGTGCAGGTTTGCCTCTTTTCACTTCACAGGCGGTTATGATACAGTCAAAATACTGTCTGATTTCATGGCTGATAAGGGCTGACTCAATTAATTTCCTGTCATTGCTTGATGCAACTGCTGTTTTCATACCCCTGGATTTTGCAAAAATCAAAAAATCACGTACTCCCGGTTTCAGCGGAATTTCATAACAATACTGCCTCATTGCCATATCCTGCCATGTTTTCTTGATTTCTTCAACTGAGTCTTTTATCTGAAAACGCTCTTTAAAATAAACAGCCACCTCGGTAAATCCCATTCCCTCAATAGCGGACTGAAGGTCTCCCGGAACATCATATCCCAGATTGCCAAGATAATCAATATCTATCTGATCCCAGACCCACATGGAATCCACCAGCGTACCATCCAGATCAAAAATAATCGCCTCTTTATTTTCTAACATGTGCCTCCTATCTCTGACTTCTCCTATAAGTCATTGGAAACTGCCTGGGCACGATAGCCCTCAGCAATGATATCAAGCTGTCGGTGAAAACGTTCCAGTTGTTTCAGATCCTTCGTCTTAAATACGCGAAGGAATTCATCCTGTATTTTCGTAACTTCTCTTTTATTGGACAATTTATAAAGGTTTTCTATATTCAACAGAATATCGCGCACAAGATTCGACTGCATCTGTGAAGAATTCTGTGCATCCATGATCTCATTGCGCACGGATGCCATTTCTTTATCAAGGGAAATGATCGCATCCGCTGCTTTACTGAGCCTTTCTGCCACATGGACCGGCATATCTCCTTTATATTTATACTGAAGGGAATGCTCTATTGTCGCCCAGAAGTTCATCGCCATTGTACGGATCTGTATCTCCGCCTGCAGCTTCTTAGGACCATCTATGGTATCTACTGTATAATAAATAATCAGATGGTAGCTTCGGTAACCGCTCTGTTTGATATGTTTCAGATAATTCTTTTCACTTTTGATGGTCATATCTGAACGATTCTGAATAATAGAAGCCACCGTTTCAATATCTTCCTCAAACTGACAGATAATCCGGACACCTGCAATATCTTCAACTTCTTCCTCCATACGCTCCATGGGAATATGTTTGCGCTGCATCTTTTCAAGGATGCTTGAAACGCTCTTCACCCGGCCGCTTACCTGTTCAATGGGGGAATATAAATCATTGAGCTTATGCTCTGTAATAATATGTTCAAATTTAACGATCAGTTCTTTGACCGCAAGTTCATAGGGACATAAAATGCTTCTCCATAACTGTATTTCCATTCTAACTCGCTCCTTGCATTTCCATACGTTCAACATTATAACACAAAATCAGCAGAAATTTCTATTAATATGAATAGTTTATGATATTTTTATGAATCGCTCTCAGAATCCAATAGGGATTTACGCTCAGTTCTTTACTGGAAGGAACAGAAATATAGATACCCAGATGCAGATGTACAGGAAACTGTCCCACGGTTCCCTCCGCTCCATATCCGGTATTTCCCATATATCCCAGAATCTCGCCTGCTTCCACAGTATCTCCTTTTCGGAACTCCTTTTCATATTCCGATAAATGCGCATAATAAAAATATCCTCCATGTTCCGACCTGATACCGATCCTGTAACCGCCCAGAGGAAGCCAGCCGATCTGTTCAACCGTGCCGTCTGTCATACTTACCACCGGATAATATCCTGATATTTTCACTTTTCCGAACAGATCTGTCCCTTCATGAAGCCGTTCGCCTCCGTAATCTCTGGAATCCAGCCATGTATTTTCATAAGAAATATCTCCTGAAGGTATGGGAAAATACTGAAGATCCGACCAGACAGCTTCATAGCAGGATTTTAACATGTTAAATTCCCTGCGTTTGTATTTCAGATACGGAATCCTGTCTGTACATACTGCTGTCGGTTTAAAATCGCCATTCAGCATCACAGCTGTCAGAAGCTCTGCAAAATCTCCTTCTGTCTCTGAAGCTTTCAGGATTTTTTCATAGACCTCAGGTTTAAGCTGCTGTTTTCGAAAATCTTCCCCCTCACAGGCATCCATGTTCAGACCTGACGCCCGGCTTCTTTCACGGATCACCGTAAGCAGGAACATGTCCGCTGTAAGGAGAAAAATCCATAAAGGAATCAGATATCTCCATCCTCTCCTCATCGTCTACCTCCCATACCCAAACAGTATATGATACATCATATTTATTTAGAACCTCAAAAAGAGCCTCTGCTCTGCAGATGTTTCCATCTGTTTTGCATCGGCTCTTTTTTCTCATATAATTCAGTTCTTCAGCGCTTCCAGAGTTTTTACCAGATATTCCCACACACGTTTTGTGGATTCAATATCCAGAGTTTCCTCAGACGTATGAATGTCTTTCATATTTGGCCCGAGAGACACGCAGTCCAGACCTTCAATTTTTTTGTAGAACAGACCACATTCCAGACCAGCATGGATTGCTACAACATTTGGCTCTTTTCCGTACATCTGCTGATAAACTTCCACCATTTTATCACGAAGGGGAGAATCCTTGCGGTATTCCCATGCCGGATATGCTCCCTGGATTTCATACTCACCTCCCAGAAATTCTGTCAGGTATTCAATCTTGTCGGAAAGCGCATCTCTTGCTGCTTCAACAGAACTTCTCACACTGGAACTGGCAAAAAATTCTTCTTCTCTCAGTTCAACAATTCCAATATTGGAGGATGTCTCGACAAGTCCCTCAATAGTTCCGCTCATTTTACGGATTCCAAAGGGAATCTGCATAAGGTAGAACAGAACTTTTTCACGGCTGACCGGATGAAGGACATGTACACTTGCTGTACCTTCTTCTGTAATTTCAATAGTGATACCCTCATCACTTCCTGTGTATTCGTCGCGAAGTCCGCTCTGACATGAAGCAGCGTATGCTTTAATTCCCGGGATATCTTCTGCTGTTGTAAGAATTTCTGCATTTGCCTCTCTTGTGATGGCATTATCTTTTTGACCGCCGGCCAGTGAAATTATCTCATAATCCGCATGTTTTTTCAGTCCGTATAAAAATCTGCCCATCAAAATATTGGCATTGGAACGCTTTTTATCGATTTCTGCTCCGGAATGTCCACCCATAAGACCGTTAATCTTAACCTTAAGTTTCTTTCCTTCTGCTTCCACTCTTCGTACCGGAATATAACTGTTGCCGCAAAGTCCGCCTGCACAGCTGATCCATATACTTCCTTCCTCTTCGGAATCCAGATTGATCAGGCGCCTGCCTTTCAGCACGCTGCAGTCAAAACCTTCTGCACCAAGAAGACCGATCTCCTCATCAACAGTGATCAGCACTTCCAGTGCCGGATGTGCGATATCTTTACTGTCAAGAAGTGCAAGGCCATAAGCAACAGCAATACCGTCATCTCCGCCAAGGGTAGTACCGTTTGCTGTAATACAGCCATTCTCAACAGAAAGATTGAGTCCGTCTTTTGTAAAATCATGTATGACGTCCGGACGTTTTTCACATACCATATCCATATGTCCCTGAAGGATGACTGTTGGTGCATTTTCATATCCGGGAGTTGCCGGTTTGTAGATAACCACATTATTCATACCATCCTGAACATATTCAAGATCATGCGCCTCAGCAAATTTTACAAGATAATCACTGATTTCTTTCGTATTTCCGGAACCATGAGGGATTTTACATATCTCTTCAAAATAATAGAATACTTTCTTCGGTTCACAATTTTCTAAAACTCTCATTTTCTTACCTCCAACTTTGCATTTATCATATCTGCCCAGTATTTTCTCAATATTGCCACTGCGCAGCTGCCATCTATCATATTCTGTCCATAAGTCCCATATATTAAAGAAAAAACAGGAATTTCTATGAATAGACAATCTATAAAAAAAGTTTCAGCAGTATCCGGAATGCTTTTCCTTCTGATATTTCTTCTTCGCAATCCTCTGGAATCCCTTGATGCTTCCCGGGATGGCATGAAACTATGGCTGAATACACTTCTTCCTACACTTCTGCCTTTTCTTATTCTGACCGGCTTTCTTGTAAGGACAAATGTCATCGAAAAAATATTATCGCCATTAAATAAATTCTGGCGCATTATACTTGGATTATCGCCATCAGGCGCATATGTTTTTATCTTTGGAATGCTGTGCGGCTATCCCATGGGTGTGAAGCTTGCTTCTGATTTGTTTTACAACAACAAGATCAGCCGGCGGGAAGCAGAATACCTGTTTACATTTGCCAACCAGCCAAGTCCGGTTTTCCTTACAACCTATCTTGCTAGCATCTGTTTTGATAAAAGAGTTCCCGTCAAAGAAATCCTGTGGATTTTCTTTCTGGCCGACATTGTATGCATGATGTTTTTCCGTTTTATTGTTTTTCATAACAACACCTGTACCGGAAATATTCCCGACATCCCAAACATAAAGAATGTTTCAAAAAAAGAGACATCTACTACCAGCTCACCAGGAAGCATCATAGATGTCTCTATTATGAACGGATTCGAAACCATAACCCGGCTGGGCGGTTACATTCTCCTTTTTTCCCTTATATCAGCCTGCGTACGCCATTACTGGAAATGGTCTCCCCAAATATGCAGTCTGTTCCTGGGGGCATTGGAAATCACAACAGGGCTGCATCAGATTGCACGGTCCGGTCTTCCTTTTGAAATACAATATCCCGTCACCATGGGGCTGGCAGCCTTTGGAGGCTTCTGCATCATCGCTCAGACGAAAAGTGTTGCTGACAAACAGCTTTCCTTCCTGCCCTGCATAAGCGCAAAATTCCTTAACAGTGCCTTGACCGTTCTGTTGGTTTTAATTTTCTCCAAGGTCATCTAAAACTGTATCATCTTCTGCTGCTTCAGGCTCGTCGTGATATGTGCCGGACATAGCAGCTGCCTGTGCAGTCTGAGGAGCAAGCTCCTGACGATTATGATTTACAACCTCCAGGCAAGCCTGCAGCGCTTCAATAAATCCTTTATATTTGCCGCCTGCGTCTTCCAGAGTCTGATTCAGAACAGCACCAATGTTTGCCATCATATCATCTGTATAAGTAATTGCACTGAGACGGATGCTGTTGGCATCCTGTGTCGCGGAATCAAGAATTTCCTGTGCCTGTTTATTCGCTGCATTAATTGTCTCATTAGCCTGAGCATAAGCCTTCTGCATAATCTCATGCTGAGTAACCAGTTCCTGAGCCTTTGCCTGTGCATCAACAATAAGGCTGTCTGCCTTTACCTGTGCATCTTCCAGAATAGCATCCTTGTTGCTGATGATCTTCTGATAACGTTTGATCTCATCGGGAGTTTTCAGACGAAGTTCACGTAAAAGTTCTTCAATCTCTTCTTTATTTACTACAATCTTGGTCGTTGATAACGGCTGATATTTACAGCTGTCTACATAATCCTCGATTTCCTCAATAATCTGTTCAATTCTGCTGCTCATAGTACACTCTCCTTATTTTCTCTATTTTTCGTACATCTTAGCCTTCACTGCTTCGATAATCTCGGGCGGTGCGAATTTGGACAAATCCCCGTTGAACTTCGCAACCTCTTTCATAATTGTGGAACTTAAATATGCATATTCCAGACTGGTAGTCAGGAATACTGTATCAATATCCGGTGCCAGAACACGGTTGGTCTGGGCCATCTGCAGTTCATATTCAAAATCCGTAACAGCGCGAAGCCCCCTGACGATCACCTGCGCATGATTCTCCCTGGCAAAATTAACAGAGAGACCATCAAACGGCTTAACAATGACATTAGGGAGTTTCTTAGTCGCCTTTTCCAATATATTAACACGTTCTTCTACAGAAAACAACGGACTTTTTGCAGAATTATGCAAAACTCCAACAATTACCTGGTCAAAGGAAATGCTTGCCCGGCGGATAATATCAAGATGCCCATAAGTAGCCGGATCGAAACTTCCCGGATAAACAGCTGTTACCATAATATATTCTCACTTTCTCTTACGGTAATTTTTTCAGGAAAACATGTTTATTGGTTTTGTACTCCTTGGAACGAAGAAGACGATATCCTGTATCTTCTGCATAAGAAAAATCTGTCTTAAGATCCGCTTCCACAATGATCAGCGTATTTTCATCAATAATACTGCTCTCCCTGAGATATTCCAAGACCTGACGTTCCAGTCCCTGATTATAAGGCGGATCCATGAATACACAGTCAAATACGCCTTTATGTTCAAGAGAACGCAGAGCCTGCAGAACATCCATGTTCAGCAGTTTACCATTTTCTGCGAGCTTTGTAAATGAAAGATTTTCTCTGATGCAGGTACATGCTCTGGGATTTTTTTCCACAAAGACAGCATACTGTGCGCCGCGGCTCAACGCTTCGATACCGATACCACCGCTTCCGCTGAACAGATCCAGAAATCTGCAGTCCAAAAGTTCCGGCTGCAGTATATTAAACAGTGTTTCTTTAATTCGGTCGGTAGTTGGACGGGTATCCAGTCCCGGTACTGTTTTTAACTGAAGGCGCCTGGCCTTTCCTGCAATCACTCTCATCTCAGATTTAATCTCCAATCAAGATCTCCACGGGCAAGTCCAAGAATCAGAAGTTCTGCTGTAGCAATATTGGTTGCCACTGGGATATTATACTGGTCACAGCGTCTTACAATTGCCATTATATCAGGTTCTTTCGGATCGATCATAACCGGATTATAGAAAAGAATAACCATATCCAAATTCTGACGTTCCACCATCTCCATGAACTGTTTATCACCACCGATACTTCCGGCCAGGAATTTGTGTACATGAAGGCTTGTCACTTCTTCAATCCTTCTTCCTGTGGTTCCCGTTGCGTATACCTCGTGTTTCGCCAGAATGTTCTTATAAGCGATGCAGAAGTCTTCAATCAGAACTTTTTTGCTGTTGTGTGCAATGATTCCTAAATTCATAGTCCACCTCTCCATACATTACATTCTATTTTTGTGCTTATATCCCTATTATTATAACAACTTGACAAAAGAAGTGCAACTAATTCTTACAAAATATACAAAATTCATAATTTGTTAATCTTTTACCATTTTTACTATATTTAAAAACAGACGTCTTTTTCGGAATTGCCGGTTTATCAAAATAGAAAACAGCGTTGCCTTATAATCAACATGACTATAGAGCAACGCTGTTTTTTTTCATCCTTATGACTTTCTTATTTCTAATCTAATCAGGCGAATCTACGGATAATTTCAGGATTACCGCATAAAATAAGATATCATTGGATAATTCGGTATTACATCTGGCTCATTCCACCCTGACCCTGGGACATCTGTCTTTCCTGTGCTTCGATCATTTTTTTGACCATATAGCCTCCGACAGAACCGTTCTGTTTGGATGTCAGGTTTCCATTGTAACCATCACTAAGCGGTACACCCAGTTCACTGGCTACTTCAAATTTGAAACGGTCTAAAGCACCTTTCGCTTCTGGTACAACTGCTCTGTTAGAAGAAGAATTCGTATTTGACATGATTCATTTCCTCCTTGGTTGTTTTTGTTTGATTGGGATGTTACGGTGTTATTATGTGGAATTACACAAATAATACACTAGAAGTTTATTCATAAAATGGTATTATTTGATCCAAGGAAGAAGGTATTTCTCCTGGCCATTTTGCGCCCAGACTTCTATAATTCCCAGATATTGCTATTTGTGGAAGATATGGCTGCCGCACCTGCATTCAACGCACGGATAATGTCTTCTTTTTCCGAGATCAAACCACCGCAGATCACTGGTACCGGTATCTGTTTAACAATCTTTTCGGTTATTTTTGGCATAATTCCGGGAAGGATTTCTACCATGTCCGGTTTCACCTGATCATACTGTCGCCGAATTCCATTAAAAGACATGGAATCCAGAATAAAAGAACGAAGTACGGTGAACATCCCAAGCTCCTTCGCCCTTTTCAGCAATGCGGGTTTCGTGGAAATTATACCATCTGCTTCTGTCTGTTTTTTGATAAAATCCACTGCCACCTCTTTGCTGCCGATTCCTCCTAAAAGATCCATATGTATCACTGCAATTTTGCCTGCTGATTTTACTTTTTTTACAATTTCTGAAATATTGCAGATATCTCCAAAAAGAATAAATACCACACCTGAATCTGTCTGAAGGCAGGACTCAAGACCATCCTGATCTTTCACTGCAGTAATGATTGGATTATCTTCAATGATTTCCTGTATATTCGCTATTTCAGACATGTTATCACATTTCGCGTGAGCTTCCTTTTTCTGCACTGGAATACTCCTCCTTTATTGCAGTTTGATTCCATGGATTTTACAATCCCGCGTTCCAACTACTGCATAATTGTTATATACAGCCGGAGATGCTTCAATTGCTCCGTCACTGAGTACAGTCACATCAAGTACCTCTCCTGTTTTTCCATCCAGCAGATACATTTTGCCTGCACAGCTGCAGTAAATTACTTTACCGCTTCCGTCAGAATTATATACGCACACCGGAGATGACCAGGCATAATAGGCTCTGTGTTCCCATTCTACTTTACCGGTCTTTTTATTGATGCAGGAAAGAACACCGTCATATTCTTCACCGGTTCTTGCCACCGTTACATAAAGATAATCTGACAGTTCATTGCTGCCCAGCGCAATGGTCGACTGAACGCCGCCGGACACGCCATCCTCCGTATAACACTCATATGGTGTTTTCCAGACAATTTCTCCATTCTGTGCATCAATTTTCCAAATGGGGACTTCTGCCGTATCATAGCTTCTCCAGCCCAACCGGAAAGATGTGCTGACATATAAATAAAGATGGCCGTCTTCCACAGACAATACAGGAGTGGAGTTGGAATCATCCAGAATATCCTGTGTCCATACAAGCTGAAGTGTATTCAGATTCAGGCACATCAGATTTCCGCCGTTATCTGCCACAAACAAATATCCTCCATAAACAGCTGCACTATCTTCCATTCCAAGCCAGTATGATTCCAGGCTGGATCTCACTCCACTATAATGCCATTTTACAACCGTGGGAACAATGGATAACGTTCCTGCGGATTCCTCATATTTTGTATTCAGCCTGATCAGATAAAGTATCCCGTTCTCTCCGGGATAGACCAGCGTGTCTGTCTCCGCATCCACAAGAGCAGAAGAATCAAAATAACTTAGCGAACCTCTCAGGGAAAACTCATCATTATTGCCGAACGTATACATTACGCTGCAGTCAATCAGATTAATAATGAAAGATCGTGCTGTACCTTCATAGCTGTCATAACCGGCCCCCACATACATGATCGGATATCCCCGGGGATCAAGAGCTCCGGATCCTTTGAATGTATATCCAAGGTAAAGAGCGTCCCGTGTAGCTTTTCCTGTCTTCAGATCCAGAAAATACACATACCCGTCCATACATGCATAAATCACTTCCACCAGATCATCGTCCTGTTTTGCCCAGTCATACATATTCATTATGGCTTTTGTTTCCTTCGGCCATTTTGCCATCAGCGGCTGTCCTGTCCAGCCGCTTCCTGTCCAGCAGGCATCACCATAAGTAAGAGAGCTTGTCTGACAGGACCATTCCGGTGTCAGTTTGAAATCTTTCATTTCCGCATATCCGTAAGCAGGATTATCACGGAAATTGTTTCCTCTGAACGTAACAATACCATTCACATTGCTGTAATCGCTTCCGCTGCCGAAAGAAATGACTTCTGCAGCTTTGTATTCGGAAGTATTTGCCAAAGTATTACCGTTTATATTGATTTCTGTATACTCGATTAAATTAGCAGGATCTGTCTGTTCTGTACAGTGCGGAACAAACTCCAGTTCAGACAGTTTCTCCATCTTTTCCATTCCAATCACTTCATTGTCCGCACTGTCTGCTGTCTGTACTGCACCTGCCGGAACCAGTCCGGTTTCGCTTGTCTTCATAATAAATAATACGATCAGCGCCAGAATAATCAGGAATGCCTCCGAAAGAAAAATGATCTGAATTGCAGATGTCTTTTTCTTTTTTGACGTTTTCGGCGGCACCTGGCTGACCGTTGCAATCTGTCCGACATTTCCTGTCGGTCTGGCACTCTTTTTATGATTTGTTTTATTTCCCATATCTTCCCCCATAGTAAAGCATTTTGCTGCAATACGCATATTATGATGCGTTTATAGTACCCTCTTTCGAATACTGTATTAATTAATTTTATCATTATACATCTCATATGACAAGAAAAAACCGGAAAGCTATTACATTTCTGTAATTGCTTTCCGGTTTTTTTGATTTTACTTATAAACCGAGAAAACCGGTAATGTCATTGTTTATGACATAATGTGCACCGTTATCTTCTGGTTTGATATATACTTTCAGGTCTGTAATATCCTCTTCTTTATTGCCCATCTCTTCAGTCCAGATTTTTTTGATATTTGCAACAACGTCCTTAGCATATACCTCTTTGCCCCAGAACTGTACATATACTTCAGTATTTGCTTCTGCCTTTTTCGTTGTTCCCTTAGCAGCTGGCTTCCTTGTGGTTGTTTTTTTAGCGGCTGGTTTTTCGGCTGTCTTCTCAGCAGCTTTAGCAGTTGTTTTAGCTTCAGCAGCCTCATCCTTTACTGCTTTTGCTGTTGTCTTTTTAGCAGGAGCCTCTTTAACAGTTGTATCTGCTGTTGTCTTAGGTTCTGCTTTTTTGGTTGCTCTTGTAGCCATATTTTAGCCTCCTTACAGGGTGAAAATAATTTTTACTTTCCTAGGATACTACGATTTCTATTTTTTGGCAAGATTTAATTGCCGAAATGCCCTGTTTATGCGTGTTTCCAGCACTTTTATCTTATTTCTCCAGTAAAATCAAGTTATTTTTCTGTCATTTTTTCGCGTTGTTTTCCAACTGTCGAAAATGATTTTCATCGTTTTTTCACTATTTAGCCGGATATATGCTTCTTTTTTAGTAATCTTTTTTAATAATCTTTTTTATTATTTTTAAATACATCTCTCAATTCCAAAATTAATTTCACGAAAAAATTCAGAAATAAATCAGAAACTGCAATTACAGACCCAGATTCTCCAGATCTTCTTTCATAAAATACATAAGTTTTTCTTTTAAAGCAGTATGTTGCGGAAGCATCAGATCCGGATCCAGTGCAAGAATTTCTCCCGCTGCTTCACTGGCTGTTTTCAGAATATCTGCATCATTATAAATATCACCGATTTTAAATTCCATAAGCCCGCTTTGCCGTATGCCGAACAAATCTCCGGGGCCGCGCAGTTTCAGGTCTTCTCCCGCAATATAAAAACCGTCATTTGATTTATTCAGAATTTCCAGCCGTCTGGATGTCTCCTTCACATCATTTCCCTGCATAAAAATACAGTAAGACTGATATTCTCCTCTGCCTACGCGTCCTCTTAACTGGTGAAGCTGCGCAAGTCCGAATCTCTCTGCATTTTCCACCATCATCACCGTTGCATTCGGTACATTGACACCGACTTCCACTACTGTAGTAGAAACAAGAATCTGGATTTCTCCATCTGCAAACTGCTCCATTACATGATTCTTTTCTTTTGGCTTCATTTTCCCGTGAAGGTAGTCGATACGAATATCTTTGGGAAATATATCTTTCAGTTTTTGCGTGTAATCCAGTACATTTTCCGCATCCAGACCTTCGCTTTCCTCGACCATAGGACAGATAATGTAAGCCTGCCTGCCTTCACGTACCTGCTTTTCTATGAAAGTATATGCCTTAGGCCTGTATGAAGTGCCTACAACACAATTTTTAATCGGAAGACGTCTGGCAGGGAGTTCATCAATAACAGATATATCCAGATCTCCGTACAGTATGATCGCAAGTGTCCTTGGAATGGGTGTGGCACTCATAACAAGCACATTGGGCGGATTTCCTTTTGTAGTAAGAGCTTCCCGCTGTTTCACTCCAAATCTGTGCTGCTCATCTGTAATCACCAGTCCAAGACGCTTATATGTAATCTTTTCCTGAATCAGTGCATGTGTGCCAATGATAATATCCGCCTCTCCCGAAGCAATCATTTCGTATCTTTCTCTCTTCTCTTTTGCTGTATTGGAACCAGTCAGAAGAATTGGTCTGCAGGCAAGTCCCTGTTCCTCTTTCAACTTCAGAAATGCCTCATAATGCTGACGCGCAAGTACTTCCGTCGGGACCATCAGCGCTGCCTGGCAGCCATTCTCTGAAGCCATCACCATAGCAAGAAAAGCAAGGATCGTTTTTCCGCTTCCCACATCTCCCTGTACCAGCCTGGACATCAAAGCCTGCCCGCAAAGATCCCTTTCAATCTCGTGCCATGTATTTAACTGTGCACTTGTAAGTTTATAAGGCAGGTTTTCAATAATCTGTTCTGTTGTCCATGTCTGTTTCATGGAAAAGTAATTTGGCGCTTCCTCTGTTTTTTCTTTTAAAAGCTGTACTGCCAGGATGAACATGAGAAATTCATCAAAAACAAGACGCTTTCTTGCAGCCAGAAGCTCCTCTCTGTTTTTTGGAAAATGAATAGTACGGACAGCAAAATTATAATCCGCCAGATGATACCGTTCACGATATTCCTCCGGAAGATATTCCATCTGAAGATTCTGTTCAGAAAGAACCGTTTTTAGTAATTTAATGATTGTTTTGCCTGTAAGGCCGGCTGTCAGGCTGTAAACCGGCTGAAGGCTGTACATGATCTCCTCATATGCTGCCGGAGTAAAAATCTCCGGATGTTCTAACTGCAGCTGTCGTTGTTTACGTACAACCCTTCCTCTGAAAATAAACACACTTCCTTTTTTCAATGTACTGCGAAGATAAGGCATATTAAACCATACGACAGGAATCCTGCCGCTTTCATCTGCCGCAGTAATCGTTACAACCTGGAGATTTCTCACCTGGTTCACATAGACACCTGTGACAACTGATCCCCTGATTGAAGCTATTGTTCCTTCCTCCAGCCCGGAAATAGGAATTGGTTCTTCATAAGTTTCATAATCCCTTGGATAATACCGCAATAAATCCTCTGTGTCACGGACACCGATTTTCTGGAATAGTTTTTCTGTTTTTTCACCTACGCCCTTTAACTCACGCAGTTCTTTTTTCATCCGACCAACCTCTTAATCCAAAGAAAAAAGCGGAAGTATCCTCCGCTTTTTCTTTATTATCCTATAAAATGATGATGTTATTCTACCGATATTACATAATAATAGATTGGCTGTCCGCCCATATTCAGTTCTACTTCACATTCCGGATACTCTTCTTCCAGAAAAGCAGTCAGCTCTTCCGCCTCTTCTTCACTTATATCCGCTCCATAATAGACACTGATCACTTCCGCTTCATCATCCATCATGGCTGCAACGGTTTCTTTGGCAACCTCTGCTCTTTCCTTTCCTACAGCAAGCATGCCGCTGTCACCGATACCCATAATATCGCCTTCATGGATCTCCTTATCATCTATTCTTGTGTCACGGACTGCATAAGTAATCTGACCGGTCTTCACCTTGGATACCGCATCCATCATTGTATCCGCATTCTCCTGTGAAGATTTCTCAGGAACAAAGCTGATAAGAGCAGTAATACCCTGAGGGATCGTCTTGGTGGGAACCACAATGATTTCTTTGTCTTCTGTGAGATCTCTGGCCTGATTTGCCGCAAGGACAATATTCTTATTATTCGGGAAAATATAAATAGTCTTTGCATTAACCCTGTCAATGGCATTCAGCATATCTTCCGTACTCGGATTCATGGTCTGACCTCCTTCGATCAGATAATCCACGCCAAGCTCTTTAAAGATTTCTGTAAGTCCTTTACCCACAGATACGGAAATAAATCCATACTCCTTAGGCGGTTCTGCCTCTTTAGCCGCAGCTTCCTGTTCAGCCTGTTCTCTGGCCATTTTTTCTGCATCTTTGATCAGTTTCTCCTGATGCTCTTCTCTCATATTATCAATCTTCATTCGGGAAAGCGCACCATAAGTCAGCGCACGTTCGATCGCCTGTCCCGGATGATTGGTATGAACATGAACCTTTACAATTTCATCGTCTGCAACAAGAACGATGGAATCACCAATGGATGTAAGAAATTCTTTGAAAGAATGCTCCTCTTCCTCCGGCATAGGATTATTCAGAAGTATAATGAACTCTGTACAATATCCGAATTTAATGTCCGCTTCTGCCTGAGGAGAAATCTTCGTCACTGCAGGACCACCGGATGTACTGAAACTGGAATAATCAATCTCTTTACCCAGAAATCCGTCAATAGCGCCTCTGTATACTTCAAGAAGTCCCTGACCGCCGGAATCAACCACACCGGCTTCTTTCAGTACCGGAAGCATCTCCGGGGTTTTCTCAAGAGTAGCTTCTGCATGGGCAAAAACTTCATTGAAAAATGTTTCCAGATCTTCTGAATCTTCTGCTATCTCAGCTGCTCTGGCAGCTGCTTCTCTTGCAACAGTCAGAATCGTACCTTCCTTTGGTTTCATAACAGCTTTGTATGCTGTCTCCACGCCCTTCTCCATAGCAGCTGCAATGTCTTCTGCTGTCAGTTCACTGCTTTTGCGCACGCTTCTGGTAAATCCACGAAGAAGCTGAGAAAGGATAACACCTGAGTTTCCTCTGGCACCTCTTAATGAGCCGGAAGAAATAGCCTTGGCCAGTGTCTCCATATCAGGATCATGTAATGAGCCGACCTCTGAAGCGGCTGACATGATGGTAAGGGTCATATTTGTTCCGGTATCACCGTCAGGCACCGGGAATACATTAAGTTCGTTAATCCATTCTTTTTTCGCTTCCAGATTCTTGGCACCAGCCAGAAACATTCTGGAAAGTATCTTGGCATCTATGGTTTTCGTATTCACCACAAGTTCCTCCTATAATTTACTAATCTATCGCACGCACGCCTTCGACGAAGATATTTATTTTCTCAATCTCCAGTCCGGTGAAGGCTTCGACTTTATATTTGACATTGCTGACAAGGTTATCAGCAATTGCGCTGATATTCACGCCATATGCCACGATCACATGGAAATTCAGGCGAATCTTGTTCTCTTCCGTAATCACTACACTGATGCCATGCTGTAAGCTCTCTCTGCGAAGCAGTTTCACAAGACCATCTTTCATACTGACAGCAGCCATTCCGATAATTCCAAAACACTCCACAGCGACACTTCCCGCATAGGTTTTGATGACATCTGTATCAATGACAATCTGTCCCAATCCGGAATCTATACGTCCATTCATATGGTTACCTCCAAATTTACAGTTTAGTATGTATGTATTATAACCTGTTTTTACAGAAAAA
>JALEHU010000050.1 GCA_022770365.1 Blautia sp.
AAATCATCTGATTTCTACTGTTTTGCCGCAGTGTTTGTAAGGCAATAAGGAAGTAATGAAATACTGTTTGAAATACCGTTGCAGATATGATAGTATTTGAAATACGGAAAACCATATGCCAATGCAGTAATATACTGTCATAAATCAACACAATCATTCATATAACCATAAATCACCACAATAAATAGAAAGGATTTTTCCATGAAAAGAAAACCAAGCTTTATTTCTATTCTGCTGGTCATCACCGGATTACTGTGTATTGCTTCCCTCTTCTTTTTTGGATTCAATACCTATCAGCAGATTGTTTCTACGGAAAAAGACCTGAATGGGGTCATGGACCAGGTTTCTCAGGAACAGCAGAAATTAAAAGATAGTGCCGATCTCTATACGAATGCGGTTGACCAGAAACAGGCGGAAAATGAGCTTCAGGAAAAACGTGCCTCCGGCACAACCGAAGAACATGAACGTGCTCCCGGTTCGGAAGATGCGGACTCCTCCAAAACTTCTGTTTTTTCCCGTGAGGATGCAGGCGTTACTCAGGAAGATGAAGAAAATGTTTTTTCCTCCGGAGAGGACAGCATTTTTGACAATCATGGACATGTCATCGGCATAGATCCCGGGCATCAGGGTTACAATGTGGATATGAGTTCCACTGAACCGATCGGCCCCGGTTCTTCCGAAATGAAAGCCAAAGCTTCTACCGGAACAGAAGGTTCCTATACCGGACTTCCGGAGTATCAGCTTAATCTTGATGTCTCCATGAAGCTGAAAACCATTCTCGAAAGCCGCGGCTATCAGGTAATCATGACCCGGACGGACAATGATACTGCTATCAGCAATAAAGAACGGGCAGAATATGTGGCCGCCAATGGTGCAGAAATTTATGTCCGCATCCACGCCAACGGAGAAGACAGTCATACTTCTTCCGGTGCACTGACTATGGCACCCTCTCCTGAAAACCCGTATATTCCGGAACTTTCGGAGGAATCCACACAACTTTCCCAGTGTATTCTGGACAGTTATTGTCAGGCAACAGGCTTTGCCAATCTGGGCGTGCAGTATTATGACAACATGACCGGCATAAACTGGAGTACCGTTCCGGTGACTATTATAGAAATGGGATTTATGACCAACCAATCTGACGATACACTGATGAGTGATTCCTCTTTCCAGGATACCATGGCAGAGGGGATTGCAAATGGAATCGACGCTTATTTCGGCTGATTCTATGTACTGGCAGGAAATAAACTATACAACTTGAAAAAAATCTTATATTATAAACCATGGTATAATATTTTGTACCGTAGACATAATATAATATTTTATACTATAAACATTAATATTGTATTTCGTACTATTAATAATATTACCGTATTCACACAATCAACATTAACACAATATTTCGTACGATAAGCAGTCGAAGAAAGGATTATTGGAATGAAAAATGATAAAAGCAGCATAAAACAGCAGCGGTCATGCAGCGCTGTTAAAGAAAGAAGCTCTGATACATCTTCTGCTTTTGATTCAGATGAAAAAACTCTGTTTTCTGTCGATGACGATGACTTTGACGTAGAAACGATTGATATCGATACAGCCTTGGAAGACTTTGATGATATCCTGGAAGAAGAAGTCAGGCACACGCTGAACAGCGATCTGGATGACGACTTCGTCGAGGATCTTGAAAATCAACTTCTCAGGGAACTCCAGACAGATTTCGGAGATGCATTCGATGATTTCTCGGATGACGATTTCTCAGATGATGATTTCTCGGACGATGATTTCTCGGACGATGATTTCTCCGATAGCGTTTTCTCGGATGATAATTTCTCCCAACCCACATTGGACAAAAAATCAGCATTTGACACACAATCAACTTTTCAAACAAAACATACTGATTATTCAGGATACACAGCTGACACGCAGCCCGCTTCTGACACACAATCTGCTTTTCAAGCAAAACACGCTGACCATTCAGAATACGAAGCTGACACAAAACCAACTTTTGAATCAAAAATAGCCGACCGCTTTCAAAATAAGGTCGATACGCAAAACGCAGTTTCTTCCCAAAATACGACTAACTCCCCCAAAACAGTTGGTCTGAAATTCACAACAGGATCAGAATCCATCACAGATGGTTTCTCCAACGGAATCATCCCGACTGATGCTTCAAGTGTAACAGTTTCCACAAGTACAGAGGATTCCACAGGAGCAGCAACTCTCTCTGACACAGATATTTCCGCGGACACCCCTGCGATGCCGGAAGATGCAGCCAGCAAGCCCAAGAGATCCCGCGTTCCCTATGTAGTCATCGGAGTGCTTTCTGTTTCTCTGGTGGCACTTGGCACTGTGACACTTGTTTCACTCAACCGCCTGGTCTCGCTGCAGTCAAGAGTTTCTCAGCTCCAGCAGACGGTGGTCGATATTTCCGATTCCGCTTCTACCCTAAGCCAGAAAGCAGAAGAATTAAAAAATCTTCAGGGAAAAGAAGCCGAAGAAGAAAAAGCTTCTGTTCAGTCCGGTGAAGTTCAGGGGCCGCAGAAACCGGCAATTCCAGAAGAAAGTATGGAAGAACAGGGCACCCTTTCTCCTTCCAAAGGAAATACGACTTTTACCAACAATACGGACGAAAGTATGGATTCTCTCCTCGTTCAGATACAGCCGCTTCTCCCGCAGAACAACGGTAACTGGTCTGTTTACGTCTGCAATCTGAACAAAGGCTCCGAAGGAATCATCGGCGGGGGGTCCATGCAGGCTGCCAGCCTGATCAAACTCTATATCATGGGAACGGTTTACGAAAACTACGATTCTCTGGTAAATCTCCACGGCAAAGAGCAGATTGACTCCAATCTGAAAGCCATGATTACAGTCAGCGACAATGATGCCGCCAACACTCTGGTCAACTGGCTTGGAAGCGGGGATGATGCCAACGGTATGGAAATGGTCAACAACTTCTGCCAGGCTCACGGTTATACCGAAACTTCCATGGGACGCCTGCTTCTTCACAGCAAAGAAAACGGTGATAATTACACTTCTGTCAGAGACTGCGGAAGATTCCTGAAAGAGATTTATTACCTGAACAACGGCATTGCCACAGACTCCACATTATCCCATGCCGATTCTATGTTCGCGCTTTTGAAACAGCAGCAGCGGGTCAACAAGATTCCTGCCGACCTGCCGGAAGGCGTCCAGGTTGCCAACAAAACCGGTGAACTCACTGACGTGGAAAATGATGCCGGAATTATTTACAATACCCCTCAGGGCATTGACCTTGTGGTATGCTTCATGTCCGAAAACCTCACAGATACTCTTTCCGCCCAGGAAAACATCGCCGAGAATTCACGACTGATCTACGGTTATTATAACGAATAACATCCAGTATAAGCCACGATAAATACCTTACTGTTTCGGTGAGGATGCTTTTACAGCTGTACTATCGAAAAAGCAGCCCAGCGAAACATATGATTATTTATCGTGACTTATACTAATACATCGTTTCGTAAATAACTCCACTAAATAACAGGCACCGGCAAAGTCCGTATGTTTTCATACCTGCAGACTTTGCCGGTGCCTGTTCCTTACTTCTTTCTCCACCCTGTCACTCTTCCTCCGATTCCTCGTAGGACATTTCCCAGATTTCCGAGAAAACTGCCAACGGACAGTCTGTCAGCAGACACATAAGGAGGAAGCATTCATATGGATTCACTATGTAGATTTCGCTCATTCCGCATTTCTCCAGAATCCCCTGAATTTCTTCCAGAAAATGGCGGTATCTCTGATACGGATCCTCATCTGCCATTTCCTGCGACACAATAAAAAATTCAAGTGTGATCAGGTCAAAACGCTCCACCGGAAAATTATGTTTCAGAATACTGTTGATTCTCTGCCTGCTGAACCGTTTCTGGCTGAAATGTCTGGCAAGGATAGATGCTGACATTTTTTTCAGATTTCCCATCTTATTGATCGGAATTCCACTGCAGATTACTTTTTCCACATCTGATGCAGAAATATCGTCTGCTGTCCACACTTTCCCCCTTTTTTTCTCCTCCTCATCCTGCTGATACATAGCAGCAATGATTTGCTTTGCACGGTAAAGAAGCCGGCAAAACTCCTGAAATGCCTGGCTTTTCTCTGACATGGGATCCTCTACGCCGGATTTCACATGCGCCAGATATTCCAACAACTTCTCTTCCGTATCCAGATACAGCCCACCGGCAAAAATTCTGGCAGCATCCCCGCTGTCTTTCTCCGGCTCCAGCTCATCATATCGTTCCCGGTATTCCTGTGCCTTGTAATATTCATAATGATTGGAATAGCAAAACCAGTAAATCACTTCATCCGGATTTCGGAAATCAAAATCCTGCTCTCTGAGTACTCTGGTAAGAAAATCCGACACATCCTCCACACTCATGCGAAGTCCGAACCCGAGGAGAAACACGGTCTCCCGCTTCACAGATGCCTGGCTCAGCCAGTTATTTACAAGTGAGGAAAGCTTCGCAGAAGTCGGCTTCATGGATTTGGGCGTACAGGTTTCGTGAAAGGATTCCACCACAATATCCCGGTAGACCTCTTTGCTGACTTCACTGAACGGTTCTTCCAGACCCGCACGCTCATAAATATACCTTTTCAGATGATCCCCAAAGGAAACCAGCTCCATTTCCTTATATAAATAATGAAAAATCACATCCGCATCTTCATCTTCAAAATCCTCCAGACTGACAACCTGCCGAAAACGCTGCGCTGCCCTTCTGGTAAACTCATAATCTTTGACAGTGTCAAATGCCACTGTCTGCTCAAAATCCAAATCCTGCATTCGATTCTTCATACCATCATCTCCCATAACCATCCTGTATCAATATCCTGACTGCACAGGCTCTTTCTTTATTCTGTTTTCCAGCCATCGCAACAGGCGTGGTCTTCGTTCCTCTTCTGTAACCTCGCACAAAATCATGGTCACATTATCCCTTCCGCCTCTTTCCAGAGACCTGCACAGCAGTGTTTCCACTGCTTTCTGCACCGTCGTTTCTCCTGCGATGATCTCTGCAATTTCCTCATCCGCAATCATATCGGTCACGCCATCCGAGCAAAGCAGATATCTTACTCCCGGCTTCATTTCCAGTTTCAGCACGGAGGGTTCCAGCCCCATATGATTTTCCGGGATTCCCACATACTGTGTCAGCGGCGCTTTGCAAAACGGACCTCCGCGCAGTACATGGTCGATGGAAATCTGCTGAAAGTTTCCTTCCTGTTCTCCGGTTTTCTTCCTTATTTCATAAAGTCTGCTGTCACCTACGTTACAGGCATACAGATTTCCCGCACTTACTGCCAGCATCACCGTGGTAGTCCCCATAATCCGGATACGGTTTTCCTGACTGTATTCACAGACTGCACGGTTCATATCCTGACAAATTTCATCCAGAAACTGCTCCGGCTGTTCTTTCAGAGAGACGCGATTCTCACGGTAATGCCTTCCGCATGCATTTGCCGCAAGATAGGCTGCCATTTCGCCGCAGCTTTCACCGCCCATCCCGTCGAAAACGGCAAACAGCGGATAATCTGACTGTACAGTTCTTCCGGTACGTACACCTCCGGTTCCCTGGTTAAAGGCGCCCATGGTTTCTCCGCAGCACCAGAAATTATCTTCATTATTTGCACGCACATTGCCAGTATGACTGGTATACGCGTATTCCATCTGATAAGCCATGTTCTACCCTCACATCCATTCTACTCAAATCCCTTGGAATATTCCAGGGCTCGGTTCCAGTATTTTTCACCAAGCGTATGATATTCTTCATTGTCTGTTTCGTAATCGTGACACATATTGTTCTCATCAATCCAGCGGATCAGATTTCCGTCTTTGTAATAATAATAATCTGCCCGAATCTCGCCTTCGTCCAGATCGGAATCAATCGTGCTGTCCGCCCAGATATACGCAAAAAATAATTGGTCATCCCAGAAATAATACTCTTCATACAATCCGTCCTTGGAAGAATTGGGATAAATCAGTATCTTTCGCAATTCCCCGACGGTGTTCAGGTATGTAATTCTTCCATCCTTCTCTGTTCCGATCCAATGATAAGTATCCAGTTCATTGACGATTTCTGATGCACGTTCACGGATGACTGTAAGATCTTCCGCAAGGCCTTCTTTTTCGGATTCATCTGCCATATCGCTGTCAAGCATTTCCACAAGCCCTGTCGGACTTTCGGACTGTGCGGATGTCCTGCGGTTTTCTAACAAAACACGGAAAAATACAACGGTCATCACAATTACCGCAAGCGTCATAACAATAACGGCAATGAGCAGAGGCAAATTTCCTGTCTGATCTTTCTTTTTGCGTTTCTTCGCAGAAAATGTCTGGTCTGTTTCTGCGGAGCTGGTGTGAGCAGTTTCGGTTCGGGTAGTTCCGGTTCGATCTGTTCCGGTTCGATCTGTTCCGGATGATGCTTGTGATCCGTTCTTTTTTTGTTCCGCAGAATTTCTCCTGGGCTTAATTCTGGTAGCTTCAGAAAATTCCAGATATCCATCCCGGTTTCTCTTCATCTGCGTCTTTGAATTTCCGGACTTTGTTTCATATTCCTGTTCATTGACCAGATGGGAGTCTGCTCCGGATTTCTTCGACTGGTTACTCTCGGCTTGTGTACTTGCTCCGGTTTTCTGCACCTGACTGCCTACGGCTCGCGTTCTTACTCCGTTTTTCTGTATCTGATCACTCTCAGCTCGCATACTGGCTCCGCTTTTCCGCATCTGACCGCCCGCAGTTCGCGCACTTATTCCGGCCTTCTGCATCTGATCGTCCGTGGAACGTGAACCTGATCTGGATTTCTGTATCTGGCTACCCGCTGCTCGCGTTCCTGATCCAACCTTCTTCCGTTCTTGCAATGGTTCTGACATAACACGATATTTTACTCTTTCCAGTTCTTCCCGGAATTCCTCTGCAGTAGTATACCGTTCCTCGCAGTCATATGCACAGGCTTTCAGAATCACAGCCGCCAGATCTTCTCCTGCATCAACCGGAGCAGGAAGTATCTCTCCGGACATTCGTTTGTTCAATGCATTTTCTTTATCTCTGTAGGTAATCAGCTGCTTCTCAAGATCCATAAACGGCAGCCGGTTATGATTACGAAGTTTATACAGCATAATCCCAAGGGAATAAATATCCACGCGGCTGTCATACTTCTCACCCCGGTACATCTCCGGTGCCATGTACGAATACGTTCCTTTCTTGGAAAAGGAACTCAGCGTCCGGTCCAGCTCACGCGCAATTCCGAAATCTCCCAGTTTAAATTCCCCAAATCTGGATACAAAGATATTTTCCGGCTTAATATCCCGATGAATGATATTCATCTTTCTGCAATATTCCAAAGCTTTGCAAAGGTCGATGCCCAGCTGGATCACTTCTTTTTCACTAAGCTGCTTCCCTTCACAATATTCCAGAAATCCCGTCAGATACTCCATGCGGATATAAATATCCCACCCAATATCATCCAGATATTCCACCACTTTATAATCTTCAACAGCCACTACATGGGAATTGCCCCGAAAGTCTTCCATAATATTGACTTCCTGAATACAATCTTCCACCAGAGTCTGAAAATATTCTTTGACAGACTGGTCACTTCCCAGTTCGGACTGTATACTCTTCAATTCACTGCGGGTAGAAGGAATCGAGACAATCTTGATTGCGGAATAAAACGCTTTATCACGTTCCATACGCTGTGCTTTATACACTTTTCCAAAAGATCCTTCGCCGATCTTTTCAACAATTTTCCATTCCGGCCATACAGAGACCGGCAATTCCCTATCCATAAGTTTCACCTCTGCACCTTCCCCGAACATCCATTTTCATGAATGTACGTGTGCCTGTTTTTATTCTGCAGCAGCATTTTCTTTCACAAAATATTATAACAAATTATATCAGAAATGGTAGCCATGTCTGTATTTTTCTCTTCATTCCCTATATTACCAAAGAATGGATTCAAAAACATGTCTGCTGACAAGGTTCTTATTCCATTTGTAGATTATCTGTTCACAAAGCTCTTATTCATTTTGCAAATTATCTTCTGACCGGTACTTTTTATTGTAAAAAGAAGCCCTCTGCCGCATACGCGACAAAAGGCTTCTTCTTATTTTTATTCTTCTTCAGGTAAAATGATATCTTCAGCTTCGGAAGTTTCTGCTTCTTCTGCTTCATCATCAATTACGATGTCTTCCATCACTTCTTCTTCCGGAATATCTTCTTCCGGAATATCCTCTTCCAGATCCATCATCTCATCGATTTCTACCGTTTTTTCTTCTTCACCGGTATCCAGTGCAATTTCACTGTAACGCTTCATACCGGTACCTGCCGGAATCAGCTTACCAATGATAACATTTTCTTTCAGACCGATCAGCGGGTCAACTTTACCCTTGATGGCAGCTTCTGTCAGAACCTTGGTGGTCTCCTGGAAGGAAGCAGCGGACAGGAAGGAATTGGTTGCCAGAGATGCCTTGGTAATACCAAGCATTACCTGTTTGCCCTCAGCCGGGGTCTTTCCTTCTTTTTCGAGATTCTCGTTCACTTCTTCATACTCCAGTACATCTACGAGAGTTCCCGGAAGGAATTCGGTATCTCCATTCTCCTCAATACGGATCTTCTTCAGCATCTGACGTACGATAACCTCAATATGCTTATCGTTGATCTCAACACCCTGGAGGCGGTATACACGCTGTACTTCACGGATCATATAATCCTGTACGGCGCGTACGCCCTTGATTCTCAGGATATCATGCGGATTCACGCTACCTTCTGTCAGCTCGTCACCGGCTTCCAGAACCTGACCGTCCAGAACCTTCACACGGGAACCGTATGGGATCAGGTATGTCTTGGAATCACCTGTCTCCGGATCTGTAACGATGATCTCACGTTTCTTCTTGGTATCGTTAATGGTAACAACACCTTTGATTTCTGTAATAATAGCAAGACCTTTCGGTTTTCTTGCCTCAAAAAGCTCCTCTACACGAGGAAGACCCTGTGTAATATCGCCGCCGGCAACACCACCGGTATGGAAAGTACGCATGGTAAGCTGTGTACCAGGCTCACCGATAGACTGTGCTGCGATAATACCAACAGATTCACCAACCTGTACCGGCTCACCGGTTGCCATGTTGGCACCGTAACATTTTGCACAGATACCGACTTTGCATCTGCAGGTAAGAATGGTACGGATCTTCACTTTATCGATTGCTCCGCCTGTTTCGCTGACGCCCTCTTTCATAATGCGGGCTGCACGCTTCGGCGTAATCATATGGTTGGCTTTTACAAGAACTTCGCCGTCTTTGTTATAGATGGTGTTGCAGGAATATCTTCCTGTAATACGTTCCTGCAGGCTCTCGATTTCTTCCTTGCCGTCTGAGAACTGCTGTACATACATTCCGGCAATCTCATCTCTGGTCTCGCAGCAGTCTGTCTCACGGATGATTAGATCCTGTGATACGTCTACCAGACGTCTTGTCAGGTAACCGGAGTCGGCGGTACGAAGCGCTGTATCGGACAGACCTTTACGTGCACCGTGCGCGGACATGAAGTATTCCAGTACGTCAAGACCTTCACGGAAATTGGACTTGATCGGGAGCTCGATGGTGTGACCGGTTGTATCGGCCATCAGACCACGCATACCGGCAAGCTGTTTGATCTGCTTATCGGAACCACGGGCACCGGAGTCAGCCATCATGAAGATGTTGTTGTACTTATCCAGTCCTGAAAGCAGGGCATGGGTCAGTTCATCGTCAGTCTTCTTCCAGGTATCTACAACTTCTTTGTAACGCTCTTCCTCAGTGATGAGGCCTCGTTTGTAGTTCTTGGTGATCAGGTCAACGGTATCCTGGGCATTCTTAATCATCTCAGGTTTCTGCGGCGGCACGGTCATATCGGAAATGGATACGGTCATGGCTGCGCGTGTGGAATATTTGTAACCTGTGGATTTGATTGCATCCAATACTTCGGCAGTCTTGGTTGCGCCATGAGTATTGATGACTTTTTCAAGGATCTGTTTCAGCTGTTTCTTACCTACCAGGAAATCAACTTCCAGAAGAAGTTCATTGCCAGGTACACTTCTGTCTACGAATCCAAGATCCTGCGGAAGGATTTCGTTGAACAGGAAACGTCCGAGAGTGGATTCTACGTTGCCGGTCAGTACGGTGCCATCCGGCATCTTCTTCGTGCAGCGAACCAGAATTCTGCTCTGGAGCGTAATTACTTTGTTTTCGTATGCAAGAATGGCTTCGTTCACGCTCTTGAAGAACTTGCCTTCTCCCTTGTTGCCAGGTCTCTCCTGGGTCAGATAGTAGATACCAAGGACCATATCCTGAGAAGGAACGGCTACAGGACCACCATCAGAAGGTTTCAGCAGGTTGTTCGGTGAAAGCAGAAGGAAACGGCACTCTGCCTGTGCTTCTACAGACAGCGGAAGGTGAACAGCCATCTGGTCACCGTCGAAGTCCGCGTTGAATGCGGTACAAACAAGTGGATGAAGTTTGATTGCCTTACCTTCTACAAGGATTGGTTCGAACGCCTGGATACCCAGACGATGCAGTGTAGGTGCACGGTTCAGCATAACCGGATGTTCTTTGATTACTTCTTCCAGAACATCCCATACAGCCGGTTCAAGCTTCTCTACCATCTTCTTGGCATTTTTGATATTGTGGGAAGTTCCGTTGGCAACCAGTTCTTTCATAACGAACGGTTTGAACAGCTCGATGGCCATTTCCTTCGGAAGACCGCACTGATAGATTTTCAGCTCCGGTCCTACGACAATAACGGAACGTCCGGAATAGTCAACACGCTTACCAAGCAGGTTCTGACGGAAACGTCCGGACTTGCCCTTCAGCAGTTCTGACAGGGATTTCAAAGGTCTGTTGCCGGGGCCGGTAACAGGACGGCCGCGGCGTCCGTTGTCGATCAGCGCGTCTACAGCTTCCTGCAGCATACGTTTTTCGTTGCGGACAATGATATCAGGAGCACCAAGCTCCAGCAGTCTTTTCAGACGGTTGTTGCGGTTAATGATTCTTCTGTACAGGTCATTCAGGTCAGACGTGGCGAAACGTCCGCCGTCCAGCTGTACCATAGGACGAAGATCAGGCGGGATGACCGGAATCACTGTCATGATCATCCACTCCGGACGGTTGCCCGACTCACGGAAGGATTCTACCACTTCCAGACGTTTGATGATTCTCGCACGTTTCTGGCCGGTTGCATCCTGCAGCTCGCTCTTCAGCTCTGCCGCGTCTTTTTCCAGATCGATCGCCTCAAGAAGCTCCTTGATGGATTCCGCACCCATTCCTACACGGAATTTATCGCCGTATGCTTCTCTTGCATCCTGGTATTCCTTCTCAGTGAGGATCTGTTTGTACATCAGACCGGAATCTGCAGGATCCAGGACAATATAGTTTGCAAAGTACAGAACCTTCTCCAGTACTCTCGGAGACAGGTCAAGGATCAGTCCCATACGGGACGGAATTCCTTTGAAATACCAGATATGGGAAACAGGAGCTGCAAGCTCGATGTGTCCCATACGTTCCCTGCGGACAGAAGATTTGGTGACTTCAACACCACATCTGTCGCAGACAACGCCTTTGTAACGAATCTTCTTGTATTTACCGCAATGACACTCCCAGTCCTTGCTTGGCCCGAAAATTCTTTCGCAGTAAAGTCCGTCTTTCTCGGGTTTCAGGGTACGGTAGTTAATGGTCTCGGGTTTTAATACTTCGCCTCTTGACCACTCTCTGATTTTCTCAGGGGACGCCAGTCCAAGCTTGATGGCATCGAAAGTCATTGGCTGATATGCTTCTGTTGTATTTGTTGTTTCTGCCATGTATTCTTTCCCCTTTCTATTCCTCGTCATCACCGAAAGTTTCTTCAAACTCAAGGTAGTCTTCATCATCGCCTTCGTCTTCAGGCTCTTCTATATCCACAAGTTCTTCTCCCTGGAATTCCTGCTTGGTATAGCCGTACTTGCCGAGGGATTCTTCATCATGGTGTCCTCTGGAATCACCTTCAATAACGGAACGCAGATCGGTATCGCCGTAATCTACGGTCTCCATGATCTTCACTTCTGTATTGTCATCTTTGAGGACTTTGACATCCAGACCCAGGGACTGAAGTTCCTTCAGAAGTACCTTGAAGGATTCCGGAATGCCCGGTTCAGGAATGTTTTCACCCTTAATGATTGCTTCGTAAGTCTTCACACGGCCTACAACATCGTCAGATTTAACGGTCAGGATCTCCTGCAGGGTATAGGCTGCGCCGTATGCCTCAAGAGCCCAGACCTCCATCTCACCGAAACGCTGTCCGCCGAACTGTGCTTTACCACCCAATGGCTGCTGGGTAACCAGTGCATATGGGCCGGTGGAACGTGCATGGATCTTATCATCTACCAGATGATGCAGCTTCAGGTAATGCATGTGGCCGATGGTTACAGGACTGTCGAAGTATTCTCCGGTACGCCCGTCACGAAGCCGCACTTTACCGTCTCTGGAGATCGGAACGCCCTTCCAGAGTTCTCTGTGAGCCTTGTTCTCATCCAGATACTGCATCACTTCCGGATCAAGAATATCCTGATATTTTGCACGGAATTCTTCAAAATCTTCAATATTTACATAGTCATTAGCCAGTTCCAGAGTATCCTGAATATCATTCTCGTTGGCACCGTCAAAGACCGGAGTTGCCACGTTGAAGCCAAGTGCTCTGGCAGCGAGGCTCAAGTGGATCTCCAGGACCTGTCCGATGTTCATACGGGACGGCACACCCAGAGGATTCAGTACGATATCCAGCGGACGGCCATTCGGAAGGAACGGCATATCTTCCACAGGAAGTACACGGGAAACAACACCCTTGTTGCCATGACGTCCGGCCATCTTGTCACCTACAGAAATCTTACGTTTCTGGGCAATATAGATGCGGACTGCCTGATTAACGCCGGGGGAAAGTTCATCGCCGTTTTCTCTTGTAAATACTTTGGCATCTACGATGATTCCGTATTCACCGTGTGGAACCTTCAGGGATGTGTCACGTACTTCACGTGCCTTCTCACCGAAGATCGCGCGCAGAAGTCTTTCTTCTGCAGTGAGCTCGGTCTCTCCCTTGGGAGTTACCTTGCCGACCAGGATGTCACCGGCACGTACTTCTGCACCGATACGGATGATTCCCCGTTCATCCAGGTCTTTCAGAGCATCATCGCCCACGCCCGGAACATCTCTTGTGATCTCTTCCGGTCCAAGTTTGGTATCACGGGCTTCTGCTTCATATTCTTCAATATGGACAGATGTATAGACATCGTCCTGTACAAGTTTTTCACTTAAAAGAACCGCATCCTCGTAGTTGTAGCCTTCCCAGGTCATGAAACCGATCAGAGGGTTCTTGCCCAGTGCCAGCTCGCCGTTGGCAGTGGAGGGACCGTCTGCGATGACCTGGCCTGCTTCAACATGCTCGCCCTGGAAAACGATTGGTTTCTGATTGTAACAGTTGCTCTGGTTACTTCTCAGGAACTTGGTCAGATGATAATTCTCTTTGGTTCCGTCATCATTCTGAATGGTAATATCAGTTGAGGTAGAACGAAGGACGGTTCCGGCTTTTTTCGCAACTACACATACACCGGAGTCAACTGCCGTCTTGGTCTCCATACCTGTACCTACAACCGGAGCTTCGGTGGTAAGAAGCGGTACAGCCTGACGCTGCATGTTGGATCCCATCAGCGCGCGGTTCGCGTCATCGTTCTGCAGGAACGGGATCAGCGCTGTTGCTACGGAGAACACCATCTTCGGGGATACGTCCATGTAGTCGAACATTCTCTTCTCGTACTCCTGTGTCTCTTCGCGGAAACGACCGGAAACGTTCTTATGAACGAAATGTCCGTCTTCATCCAGAGGCTCATTCGCCTGCGCTACATGGTAATTATCTTCTTCATCCGCAGTCATATAAACAACTTCGTCAGTTACACGCGGATTCTGCGGATCTGTTTTATCGATCTTGCGGTACGGTGCCTCAATGAAACCGTACTGGTTGATTCTTGCATAGGATGCAAGGGAGTTGATCAGACCGATGTTAGGACCTTCAGGGGTCTCAATCGGGCACATACGTCCATAATGGGAGTAATGTACGTCTCGAACTTCGAATCCGGCTCTGTCTCGGGACAGACCTCCAGGTCCCAGTGCGGAAAGACGTCTCTTATGCGTCAGCTCACCAAGCGGGTTGTTCTGATCCATGAACTGTGACAGCTGAGAAGAACCGAAGAACTCTTTTACTGCTGCAGTTACAGGTTTGATGTTGATCAGGGACTGCGGGGAAATATTCTCCGAATCCTGAGTGGTCATTCTCTCACGGACAACTCTCTCCAGTCTGGAAAGGCCGATACGGTACTGGTTCTGCAGCAATTCGCCTACAGAACGGATACGACGGTTGCCCAGGTGGTCGATATCGTCGTCATTGCCCATGCCGTATTCCAGATGCATGTTATAGTTAATGGAAGCAAGGATATCTTCCTTGGTAATGTGTTTCGGGATCAGGTCATGGATATCTCTGCGGATTGCCGCCTTAATATCCTCAAGGGTGTCATTTTCTTCCAGAATTTTTTCGAGAACAGGGTAATATACTAATTCTGTAACACCCAGTTCCTTCGGGTCGCAGTCCAGATCCACATGGCTGCGGATATCAACCATAAGGCTGGAGAGAACTTTGATATTGCGCTCCTCTCCCTGGATCCACACATAAGGAACTGCTGCATTCTGAATGGTGTCTGCCAGTTCTCTGGTCACAACAGAATCCTTCTCTGCAATGATCTCACCGGTAGAAACACTTACTACATCTTCTGCCAGCTTCTGGCCTACAATACGTTTATTAAAATGAAGCTTCTTATTAAATTTATAACGTCCGACTTTGGCAAGATCATACCTTCTGGGGTCAAAGAACATGGCCATGATCAGGCTCTCTGCACTCTCTACTGCAAGAGGCTCGCCCGGCCGGATCTTCTTATACAGTTCCAGAAGACCTTCCTGATAATTGGTAGAAGTATCTTTCGTGAAACTTGCAAGAATCTTCGGCTCTTCACCGAATAATTCAAGAATCTCCGCATTGGTGCCAATACCCAGGGCACGAATCAGCACTGTAATCGGAACCTTTCTGGTTCTGTCCACCCTTACATAAAATACGTCGTTGGAATCCGTCTCATATTCCAGCCATGCGCCTCTGTTGGGAATGACGGTACTGGAAAATAATCTCTTACCAACTTTATCATGTGCGATTGCATAATAGATTCCAGGGGAACGTACTAACTGGCTTACAATTACACGTTCTGCACCATTGATGACAAACGTACCGGTTGCCGTCATCAAAGGCAGGTCACCCATGAAAATCTCGGTTTCCTTAATTTCTCCTGTTTCCTTATTAATCAGCTGTACCCGAACCTTCAATGGTGCGGCGTATGTTACGTCACGTTCTTTGCACTGCTCAATCGAATATTTCGCATCTTTCTCGTCAAATGTAAAGTCGATGAATTTCAGGCTGAGTTTTCCGCTGTAATCTTCGATTGGAGAAATATCATCAAATACTTCATTCAATCCTTCGTCGAGAAACCACTGGTAGGAATCTTTCTGGACTTCTATCAAATTCGGCATTTCCAGGACTTCTTTTTGTCTCTGGTAACTCATGCGCATGCTTTTTCCAGTTTTTACAGAACGAATTCTGTTTTTTTCCATTGACGTTTCACCCCTGTTTTTTTTATTTATTACTGCATGATCCCGCTTATTTGTTCAGATAAGCAGGCATATCTTGCCATAATATAGCATCCTTTACTGTAGCATAAACCTTCAACCCTGTCAATCATTTTTTTATTTTTTGTAATATTTTTTATTCCAAAAAATAAATTGATTCCACTGTGCCAGAGCAAGTATGAAATCTCAGAAAAAGAAAGGGGCCAAACTGCCTTGACCCCTGTTGTTACCGCAGACTGATCCGCGATCTGTTCTTATTATTCTGTTGCTTCCTGTGCTGCAATTGCTGCAGACAAATATGCCTGCCGTGTCAGTCTGCCTTCTTTCTGTTCCTGAAATCATGCAGACATATAGGTTTGCAGCATCAGGCTACCTTCTTTTCATTTGTAATGGCATTTCCATATTTATCGTATACCTTGATCAGAAGAACGGTTCCTTTTTTCTGCGCCTTAATGGGAACGGTGTATTTCCAGTTCTTCGAGATCCTGGCGCTTCCCAGTTTTTTACTGTTGCTCTTCACATAAACATAAACACTGCTTCCTCCGGTGGCGGTACCTGTGATTGTCTTCGTCGTACTTTTCACCGTACTGATACTGAAATTCTTAACGTTCTGCACCTGCCCCTTACACTTGGAAAAATAAATCGCATAGGTTCCCTTATTCGCCTGGAGCGTATTCTTTTTCTGAAGCTTGATTGTGGAAGAATAACAGTAAATCCCGTACTTGGCATTGGTAATTGCTTTATTATACGTCATGGAAGTAATCGTGGAACTGTGAATCTCAATTCCATATTTCTTGTTGCTGGTGCATATATTCTTGTCAATGGAGGTACTGTGGCTTCCGGCTGAAATTCTGATTCCATCGGACGCACAGCTTTTCACCTGATTGCTCACCACCTTGTTTCCGGTACTTCCATATTTATAAGAAGAAGTAGTATAAATATAAATCCCAATATTGGATGCACCGGATACCACATTTCCGCTGATTTCATTATTCCGGCTTCCACCCAGGTAAATTCCGAAGCTTGTAAAAGCGCCCGGATTGGAAAGCGAAATGGTATTTTTGGTAACTTTACAGCTTGCTGTACGGGCCAGATGGATGCCGTTTGCATATCCCTTGATGGTATTTCCCGTTACAGTAACACCCCGCAGAACATAATCCCCTTTTGGAATCGGATAGGTAGGGGTCACCGCTTCCTGTCCGCCAAGATAAACTCCATATCCTCTCCAGAGAACCCCTGCAATATTACACGGTTTTGCCAGCGTAATTTTGTTTTTGGATACTACTACATTCTCCGAGTATTGGTTCTGTTTGGAACTGGCCGTCTGTCCCGAAAGGAGATGTGCATGGGTCTGCCTCATAGGACTTACATAAATACCGGATCCCACATTCGTCATTGTATTGCCGCTGATTTCTGAATCCTTACAATTCAAAAACCAGACTGCTCTTTTTTTCACATTTTTAAATGTATTGTTTCGCACAATGATTTTGGTATATGGTTTATTAAATACCATGCTGTGGCTTCCCGCTCCGGCAAAAACATTCTGAAACAGATTTTTTTCAATAACAATGTCTGTGCAGACGGTTCCATCAAAAGGCTGGTACCTCGGAAAAATCTCATCCAGACACGTATCGATCTGAATGCATTCCTGCCCGGTAGTTTCATGAGGTGTCCAGTATCCCTCAAATTTGCATCCTGTGATCAGCGCATGTTTGACGCCTCCCAATTCGATAAAATGGGATTTCAGATTATTCAGGAATGTGGCATTTTTAATCGTCACGTTCGTGGCATGCCCGATTCGGAAACCGACAAAACCTCCGTCTGCTTCTTTGTTGGCACAGGACTCATAATTACAGTCCCAGGTTCCGCCTTCTATTGTAATGTTGCGATAACCGTTATATCCGCCCTCGGAAATTTCCGTATTTCCAAGACGGAGCAGAATCTGTTTTTTGGTACTGGTCTTCTTCATAACTGCGCCGACCGCATACAGATGCATATTGCTGTACATGCTGATCGTGCCCTTTATTTCATAATTGCCGGGCGGTATGATCACTTTATAGGGATGGTCATCCGTTGCCAGATCTTTTGCTTTATAAAGAAGGATATTCAGTCTTTCCACAAAATCTTCTCCTTCTTTCAAGACAAGTGTGGCTTCCGACTCTCCAAGTATCAGATCATCTTCGCTCTTCGTTTCTTCCCCATCCGTAATTCCCGGATTTGAGCCATCACCAATGGAATCTGTTCCGTTTTTGTCTTCTGTTTTGGTGTTATCTTCTGTTTCCGTTTTTTCCTGTCCATCTGAAAATACACTGCCGGAGGCGTTTCCCGAATCCGCATGATTGATGTTGGTATCTTCCCCTGCGGTAAACAATTCCACATCCGGATTCTGTTCTGTCAATTCTGACGAGGCACTGTACAGCTGAGAAATATCTCCGTCCTGAAACTCCACAGGACTCTGAAACACTTCCATATCGTCCGGACAGTTTTCTTCCGTCTGCCAGATATCCTGATCTGTTTCCCCAAATATTTCTGTACTCTGAGGATCCGACCCAGAATTTTCCCCTTCTGTTTCTATCGTATCCGGAGATGCGGTTTCTACCAAAGGCTCACCGTTCTGTACCAGTGCGGCATCTCCGGATTCAGCCTCCTCCATCTTCTCTTTTTCCGCGTCTTCTTCAAACATTGTATCCATCCAGGAAAAATCCTCCGGAATTTCCCCGCACTCAGTGTCCTCCGTTTCCTCCTCAAGATACTCTTCCACTCGCTCTTCAGCCAGAACTTCTTTCATTGGATCCGCAACCGTCGCAGTCGCCGCTTCTGCTTCAATCATTGTCAGCGGTCCGGACACACACATGGCTGCAGCCAAACATACGCTCAACCATTTCGCATATTTTTTTCTTTTCATCTTCTTCCCTCTTCCTGCCAGATGAACTCCTGCTTCCTCTGTATCTCACAGGCAGGGACAACAAATGCATCCCACTCTGTTGACTCTTTTCCGTTTCCTTTTCTTCTTTTCACGATATATAAGTAAAAATATTATAACACAGCTTCTTTTCCAAAATAAGTGTTCCTGATGCAATAGTTTTAACTTTTCATTACAATTCTGTTTGTTTTTTATAATTTTACAGGGAGTCGGAAGTCTTTTCATTATACAGAAGGATTCTCCGCCTGCCGCAAATTGCTTCAGCAGTATGTTCTCTCTCCGCCACAATGAGCTCCTGCCCGAAGGGCTTTTATATTGCAGGAAAATACAAAACATTTTCCTGCAAAACAAAAAAAGACCCGCGAAGGTCTGGAATCCAGAGCCTTCACGGGTGTAAGATCGGCTGAAATTATTTAAGTGTAACTTTAGCGCCTTCTGCTTCAAGTTTTGCTTTGAGGTCTTCAGCTTCTGCTTTGGATGCAGCTTCTTTAACAACCTTCGGAGCACCGTCAACAACAGCTTTTGCTTCTTTCAGACCTAAGCCTGT
>JALEHU010000056.1 GCA_022770365.1 Blautia sp.
CAGCAGTCACTGCCCCTGGAAATACTTAATACAGTACCTTTCACAGGTACGTAATCCGAATATGCCATAGAAACCTTCCTGCTGCTGTCCAGAAACACACAGATACGACCATACTGTCGTTCTGAACAACTGCTCTTTTTCTTTAGATTATTCCGGACGGTTCCGAAGTGTTCCTCATTTTTTATCAGCTTTTACCATTTTATATCTCCGTTTGCCGGATTATCAAGCATATGCCCATCTTCATCAAACCGGGATCCATGGCAGGGACAATCCCAGGAATGTTCAAAACTATTCCATTTCAGCGAACATCCCAGATGAGGACAACGTTTTTTTGATTTTTTCATCAAATTTGCCAGTGCCTCCCAGCTATTGATAAAGAGCTGCTGTTTTATCATACTTCTGGATGGTGAAAAAACTTTGGCATAAGGATTTTCTTTTTCCATAATGTGATCTGACAGAATCATGGCTGCAACCATAGAAGAAGTCATTCCCCATTTATTAAAACCCGCTGCAACAAAGCAGTCACGCATGTTTGCTGAGTATGGTCCGATGTAGGGCAGCCCATCCAGAGTCATACAATCCTGTGCAGCCCAGCAAAACGCCTCTTCAGAGAAAGGATAGTATTTCTCTGAAGCATTTCGTACCTGGTTCCATCCGCTTCCGCTTTTTCCGGTTCTGTGGCTGCCTCCGCCAAGAAGCAGATAGTCTTTATAACTTCGAAATGACAAACCGCCTTTTGCTGCATCCAGATACATTCCATTTATTTTACCTGCATTTCTCAGAGCAATGATATATGATCGATCCTGATACATTTTCAAAAAATACAGGCCATGTTTATTATTAATCGGGAAATGAGAAGCAATGATCAGCTTTTGAAAATCAATTTCCGCTTTTTCTGTTATTGCAGTTTTCCCTCTGAATTCTGTTACGAATGTATGCTCAAAAATTCTGAGATTCCGCGAGATTGCTGCAATAAACTTCAATGGATGAAATTGTGCCTGCTTTTCGAACCTGAGTGCGCCTGCAGTCTCAAATGGAAGTTCCCCGGTCTTCACAACATCTGCCGTAAATCCAATTTTTCCAAGAGCTTCCGCCTCATTTTCCAGTTTTTTTCTGTTATTGACAGAATAGAGAAATGCCGGTTTTTCTTCAAAATCGCAGTCTATGTTTCTGCAAAGCTCATAAAATTTATCTACCGCCCTCTGATTGGCATCCAGATACATTTTTGTCTGTTCCATTCCGACATTTTTTAAAAGATTCTCATATAGCAGACCATGCTGTGAAGTAATTTTGGCCGTTGTATTCCTGGTGGTACCGAAGCAAATTGTTCTGCCTTCTGCAAGCAGATAATCAATCCCCTGGTCCTGAAGAAAATAAGCGCACAAAATCCCTGCAATTCCGCCTCCTATAATCAGTACATCTGTTTTTATTTTTCCTTCCAGAGATTCAAAGCATGGAAGCTGTACACTTTCTGTCCATATTGAGTTCATAGTTTCCTCCGTAAATGAGTCTTCAGATTTATTAAACAGAATCAAATCAAAAAACTTTCCTGCAATTGTTTCGAAAGAACCTGCATAAAATGATTCAGAATTATTTTACTCAGAAATTAAGAATTCCATTCAGACAGAATTTCCTGTATCATCCATACTTTTTTCATTATTTCCGTCTTTACAAAAAAGAGAAGTGTTCTATATAACGAGATACAGATCGCGTCATCTCTCTTGAAAAATCCGAGTTATATTTCCTTTCGCAGAATTTATTTACCCACTCCTCATATGACTGATTTCCACATCTGTCACTGAACATTTTTCGGATGGAGTCACTATCTTTCTCACGATAGGTATTTTCGCATACGATGTCTTCAAGGTTAAATCTTACAGGTTTTGGTCTCATTCTCTGTTGAGGAACAGGGTATCCAAACACAACCATTACTGCCGGAAATACATATTTCGGGAGATTTAATATTTTTCTGTTTTCTTCATACTGTTCCATAATGTCCCCAATATAGCAGGAACCAATCCCCAGACTCCACGCAGCAGTTACAGCATTCTGAGCCGCAATTGCAGTGTCTGTTACCGCGAGCATCAGATCCCCTGTCCCGGGTTTTCTTGGCTCACATCCTGCTTCCAGATAAGCCTTCTGCCATTTCCGGCAGTCCGCACAAAAAACAAGCACCAGAGGAGCTTTTGCAATAAAAGGCTGATTATCACATGTAACAGATAATTTATTTTTTAATTCCTGATCCGTAATATCCAGAATCGTATATAACTGCTGACATCCGGCAGTCGGTGCTTCCATAGCCGCATACAGAATCTGTCTCTTATTCTCCTCAGAAACAGGACGTTCCTCAAACACCCTCACAGACTTGCGCTCAAATAACTCCCGAATTGTTTTATCTGCTTTCTCATACAGCTTTTCTTTTTCTATTTCATATGGTGTTTTTTCTTTGATAATTTCCATAACGTATCCGTTTCTTTCTCATAATATGTAACATGTCTTTTTCAAATGCTAAAAAACCACCGAAGGGAATTCCCTCCGGTGGCAAATGAATCTTATGAAATTATTTCTCGTTAATAGCTGCCTGTGCTGCTGCAAGACGAGCAATCGGAACACGGAATGGTGAGCAGGAAACGTAGTCCAGACCAATCTTATGGCAGAATTCTACGGATGTCGGGTCGCCGCCGTGCTCACCGCAGATACCGATGTGCAGGTTCGGGTTAACCGGTTTTCCTAACTTGATAGCCATTTCCATCAATTTACCTACGCCTGTCTGGTCGAGTTTTGCGAATGGATCGTTCTCGAAGATCTTAGCGTCATAGTATGCATTAAGGAATTTACCAGCGTCATCACGGGAGAAACCGTATGTCATCTGGGTTAAGTCGTTTGTACCGAAGCAGAAGAAGTCAGCTTCTTTAGCGATATCGTCAGCTGTAAGAGCAGCTCTCGGGATCTCGATCATAGTACCAACTTCGTATTTCAGGTCAGCACCTGCTGCTGCGATTTCAGCGTCAGCTGTCTCAACGACAACTTTCTTAACGTATTTCAGCTCTTTTACATCGCCTACTAACGGAATCATGATTTCCGGGCAAACGTTCCAGTCAGCGTGTGCTTTCTTCACATTGATCGCTGCACGGATAACTGCTTTTGTCTGCATTTTTGCGATTTCCGGATAAGTAACTGCCAGACGGCATCCACGATGACCCATCATCGGGTTGAACTCATGGAGAGAATCAATGATCGTCTTGATCTGCTCAACAGTTTTGCCCTGAGCATCAGCAAGTTTCTTGAGATCTTCTTCTGTAGTAGGACCGAACTCATGAAGAGGTGGATCCAGGAAACGGATGGTAACAGGATTTCCTTCAAGAGCTTCATACAGTTTCTCAAAATCTCCCTGCTGTTCCGGAAGGATCTTATCAAGAGCTGCTTCTCTTTCTTCTACAGTCTCAGAACAGATCATTTCACGGAATGCATCAATTCTGTTGTCCTCGAAGAACATATGCTCTGTACGGCACAGACCGATACCTTCAGCGCCAAGCTCACGGGCTTTCTTAGCGTCAGCCGGAGTATCAGCGTTTGTACGAACTTTAAGAGTTCTGTATTTGTCAGCCCAGGCCATGATTCTGCCGAACTCACCAGCGATCGTAGCGTCTACAGTCGGGATGATTCCGTCATAAATGTTACCGGTGGAACCGTCAAGGGAGATGCAGTCTCCTTCATGATATTCTTTGCCGGCAAGTGTAAATTTCTTGTTTTCTTCATCCATAGCAATGTCGCCGCATCCGGATACACAGCAGGTACCCATACCACGTGCAACAACAGCTGCGTGAGAAGTCATACCGCCGCGAACAGTCAGGATACCCTGAGCAGATTTCATACCGGTGATATCTTCCGGAGAAGTCTCAAGACGAACAAGGACAACCTTCTCACCTCTTGCTGCCCATTCTACAGCATCATCTGCTGTAAATACGATTTTACCGCATGCAGCTCCAGGAGAAGCACCAAGTGCTTTTGCGATCGGAGCAGCTTCTTTCAGAGCCTTAGCATCGAACTGAGGATGAAGAAGTGTATCAAGGTTACGCGGATCAATCATTGCTACTGCTTCTTCTTCTGTTCTCATGCCTTCATCAACAAGGTCACAAGCGATCTTCAGAGCAGCCTGAGCAGTTCTCTTACCGTTACGTGTCTGAAGCATATACAGTTTACCATGCTCTACAGTAAACTCCATATCCTGCATATCTCTGTAGTGTTTTTCAAGAATGCTGCAAACATCTTTGAACTGAACGAATGCT
>JALEHU010000064.1 GCA_022770365.1 Blautia sp.
TGCCAGAAGGTTGTTGGCTGCTCCGATTGCGTGGAAGTCACCTGTGAAGTGCAGGTTGATATCTTCCATCGGAACTACCTGTGCGTATCCGCCGCCTGCAGCTCCGCCCTTAACACCGAATACCGGTCCGAGGGACGGCTCGCGAAGAGCTACCATAACTTTTTTGCCAAGTTTCTGCATACCGTCTGCAAGACCTACAGTCGTGGTGGTTTTTCCTTCACCTGCAGGAGTCGGGTTGATCGCGGTAACAAGGATCAGTTTGCCGTTTTCCTTATCGGTTTCTTTCAGAAGGTTGTAGTCGATTTTTGCTTTGTACTTGCCGTACTGTTCCAGGTATTTGTCATCAATACCTGCTTTTTCGGCGATGGCGGTAATTGGAAGCATTTCGCATTCCTGTGCGATTTCGATGTCGCTTTTGAATCCCATAATTCTTCTCCCTTCGTTGGCATACATGGATGCCTGTGTGATTTGCAGGACTTCAGTTTCGGAAATATAAGGATCATCTGAAAAACTGAAGCCTACGAATTTGATGGTAAGTCAGTCAACCGTAAAGGGTAATAAAAAGGACAGTATCTGATGAAAATCAAATACTGCCCAGACGGTCGGCTGCAACAAATCGCTGACTCCTTTGTGGTGTACTCCACTATTCCCGTCAGTCATCAGCGATTTCTTTGTTGATAAGTGGATTGTAACACCGTATTTTGAATTTGTCAAGAATTTATCAAAATATGTTTTATAAAAGTTTACTAAGATATGTTTCATGAAAATTTTATAATTTGAACCGTTGCTATCTCGAAAGAGTATGTTAGAATAAATCTTAACACACAACGGTTCAGCTTGTATGAATAGTTGTCCTGACACATGTCAAAGTATATGGAATTGGAGAGAATGATATGGACAAAACCGAATTTCTGGAGATTCTTAAATCAAGACTGTCCGGACAGATGCCGGAAGGAAAAGTGGCTGCCCATGTGCGGTACTATCGTGATTATATTGAAGAACAGGTAAAGAACGGACGAAGTGAAAGGGAAATTCTTGCGGAGCTGGGAGATCCCAGACTGATTGCGAAGACTCTTGTGGATGCGGATCCTGATGAGGAACAGGAAGTCTATGACGGCGGCAGAGTCAGGGGAGATGGTTATGGAGGTTCCGGTTATGAACGGACAGATCAGGAGCATGTGAAGCACCATACTTACAAGCTGGATCTTTCCACCTGGTATGGGAAGGCCATTGTCATTGCTGCAGCAGCACTGATTATCATCGGGCTGGTTGTGATCATCGGAACAGTACTGCCTTTTATTATTGTGGCATGCCTGGTATTGTATCTGATTTCCTGGCTGCGTAAAAGATAGGAGAAGATTTGATGAAAGAGAAAACAAAACTAAGAATTGAAGAGCTGATCGATGAGGCGGTCAAAGACGGGATTACAGCAGCCGCTGCCATGATTCTCATGGAGCAGGGAAAGCTTGACCTGGCGCAGCCTGTGGCGGAGATCCTGCCGGGCTTTGCTGACACTATGGTGGAAGAAAACGGTGTTTTCCGGGCTGCTGTAAAACCGCTGATGGTACTGCATCTTCTGAATATGACTTCAGGGCTTACTTATGGTGAGGAAGATACTGCGGCAGGACGAATGACCGGGGAATATCTTCAGGAATGTGAAAAAAAGATGTTCACCGATCATGCGGTAACTACGGAAGAATTTGCCAATCACATCGGAGGGATTCCTCTGGCATTTGATCCGGACAGCTCCTGGCGTTATGGACTATCCGCAGATATTATAGGCGCTGTGATTGAGAAAGTGTCCGGTATGCGTTTCGGGGAGTTCCTTGAGAAATACCTTTTTGAGCCTCTTGGAATGAAGGATACAGGATTCTGGGTTCCGTCTGATAAACAGGACAGACTGGCAGATGCTTATGAAACAACAGTGGATGGAAAGATGGTTCCATACACAGGAAATTATCTTGTCATTTCATATAAAATGGAATCTGCACCGGCATTTGAATCCGGCGGAGCGGGACTTGTGTCCACGATTGATGACTACGCGAAATTTGCGCAGATGCTGCTGAATGAAGGCAGCCTGAACGGAACGCGTGTGCTGTCTCCGAAGACCGTGAGGTTTCTGGTCAGCGGCGGACTTCTGCCGGAGCAGCAGGCGGCGATGAACCAGTGGACCGGTCTGGAAGGATTCACTTACACGCATTTTATGAGAAGAGCGGTGGACGAAGGCAGGACAAGCGGACTGTCTGTGCGCAATGAATACGGCTGGGATGGCTGGCTGGGATGCTATTTTGCCAATTTCCCGGAGGAGAATATGACAATACTCATGATGCAGCAGAAGAAAGACGCAGGCACGATTTCGCTTACGAGAAAGCTGCGAAATGTAGTACTCGCTGAGTGCTGCTGATATCAGGACAAATAAAAACAGCTTCGCAGGAATCATTCCCGTGAGGCTGTTTCAATTTTTTAGTAATTCTTTGCTGTAAATACAGCTACGGATCTTGCGCGCAGAACAAAGGAACTGTCCACGCGGATTTCCCGGCCTTCCGGATAGAAACAGCGGCCCTGTCCGTCACCGCTGGTGTTGACACATAAATACCACACGCCTCCGTGATGAAGTTCAGGCAGAGTGATCATAACATCTTCCCAGTAGGTGTTGATTGATACATAAACCAGGTCATCACAGCCTTTTTGGCGGTCGTATCCGGCGAAGCTGACGGAAAAGGTTTTGGCATCGTATGGAATATCCAGGTCCCTGGCATCCGGACCGTGTGTCTGCATGGGAGCCATTCCGCAGACTGCAGCCGGCAGTTTCTTGCGGATGATGGCGTGCTGCAGCCGGAAATGGATCATATACTTAAAGAATTCCAGAAGATCATGGTTCTTGTGAATAAGGTTCCAGTCAAGCCAGGAAATCTCATTGTCCTGACAATAACCGTTGTTGTTGCCGAACTGTGTATTTCCGAATTCATCTCCGGCGAGGAACATAGGCGTTCCCCGGCTGCACATGAGAACTGCGCAGGCATTGCGGATCATCCGGTAACGAAGGGAAAGTACCTGCGGATCGCTTGTCTCGCCCTCAGCGCCGCAGTTCCAGCTCAGGTTATCGTTGGAGCCGTCTGTATTGTTCCAGCCATTGGCTTCGTTGTGCTTTTCGTTGTAAGAATACAGGTCATAAAGGGTAAATCCGTCATGACAGGTCAGAAAATTGACACAGGAATTGTACCCCGCATAATTGCTGTTATGATTATCATAAAATCCGCCATACAGATCACCTGATCCGCAGATACTTTGTGCCGCATCCCATGCACGCCAGCATTCTCCCTTCAGGAAACCTCTCAGAGCATCTCTGTATCTGCCGTTCCACTCAGCCCAGCGCCTGCTGGCGGGAAAACTTCCCACCTGATACATACCGCCTGCATCCCATGCTTCCGCGATCAGCTTGACATTACGGAGAATGGGGTCATATGCAAGACTTTTCAGGAGCGGCGGATTATTCATTGGAGATCCGTCAACATTGCGTCCGAGAATGCTTGCCAGGTCGAAACGGAAGCCATCCACCCGGTAACTGACTGTCCAGTAACGGAGACATTCAATGATCATCTGCTGTACAATGGGATGATTGCAGTTCAGGGTATTGCCGCAGCCGCTGAAATTATAATAATTTCCATCCGGAGTCAGCATATAATAAACGTTGTTATCCAGCCCCTTGAAGCAGAAGGAAGGTCCCTTTTCGTTGCCTTCGGCAGTGTGGTTAAATACTACGTCCAGGATGACTTCAATCCCGTTGTCATGAAGTGATTTGATAAGTGTTTTCAGCTCGGTGCCTTCTTTGTTGTATTCCTGGGATGCGGTATAGCTGGTATTGGGGGCAAAGAATCCTACCGTATTATATCCCCAGTATTCCAGCAGTTTCTGTCCGTTGATCTCTCTTGTATTGACTGTTTCATCAAATTCAAAAATAGGCATGAGCTCTACTGCATTGATTCCAAGCTCTTTCAGATAGGGGATTTTTTCCATAAGTCCGGCGAAAGTTCCTCTGTGCTGTACACCGGAGGATGGATGCTGGGTAAAACCCCGTACATGCAGTTCGTAGATGATCAGATCACTCATTTCTTTTTGAGACTGAGGCATGTCACCCCAGTCAAAAACGTCTTTTACCACTCTGGCATGGTAGGCATTTTCCTTTTTGAAACCCCAGATCCGCTGACCGGAAACAGCCCTGGCATAAGGATCCAGGAGAATATTCTTTTTGTCAAAGAGAAGTCCCTTTTCCGGACAGTACGGGCCATCAATGCGGTATGCATATTCCAGATCTTCAATATCCAGATCAAGAACAAGCATGGAATAGACATCTCCGATCTTGTAGGCTTCCGGGAACGGAAGGACAGCGAACGGTTCCTCTTCTCCTCGGTGAAAAAAAAGAAGTTCACAGGAAGTACCGCCGTGGGTATGGATCGTGAAATTAATGCCGCACTGAAGGGGTGTGGCACCATTCACTTCGAACATACCCGGGCGGACAGGAAATCCCGAGATCACTGCCATAGGAGTATTTTTGATGGAAGAATCGGCGGCATAATTCTGACTGTATATTTGCATAAGTTTTTTTACCTTTCTTATAATCTTCTGTGTGACACAAGGAATTGATTCGCATTCTGTCCAGTATCTCTGCGTCTGCTGATCAGATACGTCTATTCTATCATAAATAGTACCCGCCGGCTTGAAAAAAATTGCTTTTTTGTTAAAATAATCTGCAGAGCAGTGTTTTGTAAGTACAGGAGGTAATGAGATAATGCCATTGGTAAGTATTATTGTACCGGTCTATAATTCTGAGAATAGTCTGGCAAGATGTGTTGACAGTATTCTTAATCAAACCTTCAAAGATTTTGAACTGATATTGCTGGATGATGGAAGTACCGATACTTCCGGAAAAATCTGTGACAGTTATTCCGAAAAAGACGAACGTGTTCATGTTGTTCATAAAGAGAATTCAGGTGTTTCTGATACCCGTAATCATGGAATAGAAATAGCCGAAGGGAAGTATCTGCAGTTTCTGGACAGTGATGACTGGATTACCCCGGAGGCAACGGGACTGTTTGTGCGCACAGCTGAAGAAAACCGGTGCGATATGGTTATTGCTGATTTTTACAGAGTTGTCGGTGAACGTGTTTCCACAAAAGGCGCAATTGAACAGGACGGTATGATGGACAGAGTGTCTTATGCGGAAAATATGCTGCAGAAACCGGCGGATTTTTATTACGGGGTTTTATGGAATAAATTATTTAGAAGAGAGATTATAGAAACATATCATCTCAGAATGGACAGTTCTGTGAGCTGGTGTGAGGATTTTATGTTTAATCTGGAATATGTCCGTCATATTCAGAGTATTTATGCATTGAAAGTGCCCGTATACTACTATGTCAAAACAAAAGGTTCTCTGGTTTCCCAGGGGATGAGCGTCAAAAAGACAATTCAGATGAAACGCACGGTATTCGAATATTATAACAATTTCTGTAAAGATGTTTTTGATGAAGAAGGCTACGAAAAATATAAAGTACAGGTATATCGTTTTCTGATTGAAGCTGCCGGGGACGGGATCGTTGCTCCTGCAATCCTGCCGGGGATTTACAGGCTTGGCGCGGAGCGGACAAGTGTAAGCGAGGGCGTGCAGGAGGGAGAAGGCTTTTTCTTTGACTCTTACAGGGAAAGGAAACTGCAGGAAAGGCTGTTTGATGTTGTGGCATTGAAAAATGAACTTCTGACAGTGGATATTAAATTATTGTTTTATTTAAGCCGCCCTCATGAAAACTGTACATTGAAAGAGATGACAGATATTTTGGATGTTACAAGAAGAGAGTTGTCATCATCTATTCAGAGTCTGCTTTCCAGGGCACTGATTGAGACGAAGGAAAAAGCTCCGGATAAATCAAAATCCAGGAAGAGTAAAGAAAAGAATACAAAAGAAACAGCACAGGAGACAAAAAGAAAAGCAAAAGCCTGTGAATATGTGCTGACATCGGAAGCAGACAGTATTCTTGCGGAAGCTCTGCTTGTCATGGATGATTTTGAACAGCTGCAGTATGAGGGATTTTCCCAGGAAGAAATCATCATGTTTGAAAGACTGAATGAGAAGCGAAATCAGAATATCAGAAAGGCATTAAAATAGCTGAGATATGTGGATAGCTGTGTCATAAGAGATTTCCGTAAATATTTCCGGAAAATATAAAAACATACTTGATAAATAGGAAAATATGGAATATAATATCAATAAATAAAAACATAGTAATTGTATAGGAAAAGGAGGACATTATGAGCAGTATTTATAAAGGAACATTGGGGTTGATCGGAAATACTCCTCTGGTAGAGGTTACCAATATTGAAAAGAATCTTGGACTGGAAGCGACGATTCTTGTTAAACTAGAGTATTTTAACCCGGCAGGAAGTGTGAAAGACCGTATTGCAAAAGCAATGATTGAAGATGCAGAGAAGAAGGGAATTCTGAAGGAAGGATCTGTAATTATAGAGCCGACTTCCGGAAATACGGGAATTGGTCTCGCATCTATCGCAGCAGCCAAGGGATACCGCATTATTCTCACAATGCCGGAGACCATGAGTGTGGAGCGCAGAAATATCCTCAAAGCATATGGAGCAGAGATTGTTCTGACAGAAGGAGCAAAAGGAATGAAAGGCGCGATTGCCAAAGCAGATGAACTGGCAGCGGAAATTCCCGGCAGCTTTATTCCGGGCCAGTTTGTGAACCCGGCAAATCCGGCTATGCACAGAGAGACTACAGGTCCGGAGATCTGGAATGATACAGACGGAAAAGTAGATATTTTTATTGCCGGCGTAGGAACCGGCGGAACTCTTACCGGTGTCGGGGAATATCTGAAATCCAGGAATCCGGATATCAGAATTGTTGCACTGGAACCTGCAGGATCTCCGGTTCTTTCTCAGGGCAAGGGCGGTCCGCATAAAATTCAGGGGATCGGTGCCGGATTTGTGCCGGATGTACTGAATACCACCGTATATGATGAAATCATCACAGTAGAAAATGACGATGCGTTTGCAGCGGGCAGGCTTCTGGCGAAACAGGAAGGTGTTCTTGTGGGAATTTCTTCCGGAGCAGCCCTCCACGGAGCCATTGAACTTGCAAAACGTCCGGAAAATAAAGGAAAAACCATTGTTGCACTTCTGCCGGATAATGGCGACAGGTATTATTCCACTCCTTTATTTGCAGAGTAGGTGACACAGCGATGACCTAAAGGAGGAATATCTGCGAAGCAGGGATTCTGAGCAGGAGATGTACTATATTTAACGGAATAGAATTTAACAGAAAAGATGAATCTCGGGTGAAAGATAAAAATCAGGCAATTAAAAGCGGGGATGCGATTAATTGCCTGATTATTTATGTCTGCATATAAAATATCGGGTAAAAGCAGAGCTTTTTAAAAAGCTTCTTAGAAAAATTTTTCAATAACTTCTGCAATGCCGTCATGGTCGTTATCATGCTCAGTGATATAGTTTGCTACATGCTTCAATTTTTCCTGAGCATTTGCCATGGCAACACCCAGTCCGGCATACTGCACCATTGTTATATCATTGAAACTGTCTCCGCAGCAAACAGTTTCTTCCCGGCTGATTCCCAGGATTTCCAGAAGATGTTTCAGGCTGTAGGCCTTATCCACATTTTTGGGTACCACTTCCAGAAAACAGGGTTCTGAACGGAAAATTTCTGTTTCATGGAAATACTTGCGGACAAAGACAGGCTCCAGTGCCTCAATATTTTCCGGGTCACCCGTAAGAAGACAGCCATTTACCGGAGAACTGATACCTGCCTGAAAATTTTCATGAAATTCTATGGGCATATCACTGATCCTGGCTTCCAGAGCCATATACGGATCCGGCTGTGTTCCGGCTATCAGAACGTCATCGGTATACGTAAGTATACCAAGCTGATATTCCAGAGCGTCTTTCCAGAGCCGACCTGGAATGTGAAGGGGAAGATATTTTTCGTAGACACATTCCCTGGTCTGGAAATTAATGATTTTAGCTCCGTTAAATGAGAGTATATAGTTTCCGAAGCGATGAAGCTCCAGCTCTTTGGCTATGGAAAATACACCTTTAGGAGCGCGCCCCGAGGCAATTGCCACGGAGACGCCTTTTTCCTGAAGACCGATGATTGCTTTGCGTGTCTTTTCCAGTACTTTTTTATCAGAATTTGTTACAGTTCCATCAATATCCAAAACCAGTAATTTGTAGTTCATAAAGTTTTATAATCCTGTTTTTATATAGATTTCACGGGTTTCTTCCGGTACCATACGTCCGCCGGTTGCCCAGGCAATATGGGTTGCCTGCTTCATTTTACTTTCCAGTCCCTGCTCCTGGATATACTTTTTCATATCTTCCGGACGAATCAGGGCTGCAAATGCTGCACAGGAGCTTGGTTCAATAAAAATGTCTTCTTCATTCAGAAGCCCCCTCATGAGGTCATACAGTTTGTTGTCCTGAATGGTAGCGATACCTGACAGCATCGGCTGGATAACTCTTCCTACAAAAGCGGATGGACGACCGACAGCAAGTCCGTCTGCGTCAGTTCTTCCGTCGATTCCGAAATCTTTTACACTGATACCATCATGCAGACCGGTTGCCATTCCAAGCATCATGCAGCAGGCATGAGTGGGCTCTGTGAAGAAACAGTGTACGTTGTCGCCAAAAATCTGTTTGATTCCGTAAGTAACACCGCCCGGTGCACCGACAAATTCAGGTTCTGCCAGAATGCTATAGTCATCTGTGACTTTCAGCATCCCGGATTCCAGGGCAAGATCTTCGGCATGTTTCAGCACTTCATAGATGCCGCCCCGAGCTTTGACGGAACCTGATACCGGAAGATCACTGTCCATTTTCAGCATCAGAGTTCCCTCGATATCAGCGCCGTATGTGGTATTCAGGAATTTCTGCATGGATGGAATCCCGCGCAGTTCAGACTCAATAATGCCGTTTGTTTCCTCCAGTTCAGGAAAAACTTTTTTCAGATAAGGTGCAAAGCGGATCAGACGGTCACTTGCATCTTTAATTTGGGAGGGATTTACTTCTGTGATATTTTGTTCTGCTTCAGGAAGCTTTCTGTCATTCAGCCAGAAAGTCTCTTTTAAAGCTGCGGCATCTGCTACAGCAGGTATTGTATCGATAAAAGTTTGTAATTCTGCTTTCATGTCAATTATGATTCCTTTCTCATAGATAGAATTAAATGATTTCTGAGCAGGCAGTATCCTTTATTCATTCATAAACCGATAAATTACGGCACCCTTTGGTTTTTTCAGGTAGGTCAGACTTACATGTCCGAAATACCACTGGCTCATAATGGAAGTTCCTGCAAAAAGTACAAGACTGATGTAAATCACAAACTGCAGTCCGGAGAATGTGGAGCCGAATGCTGCAGCTGCCAGTGTGGAAGCAGTGGTATGAGTCTGATTGACACCGGTGATCAGCACAGTAAAGCCGGTTGTACTTCACAGAAGAATGGTATCAATAAAAACTTCCACGATACCATACATTCCCTGGCGTACAGGATGATCTACCTGGGCGGAAGCGTGAAGAACAGCTGCAGAGCCTTCACCGGCTTCATTGGAATAGAGACCCCGTGCAACCCCGTAGCGCATTGCCTGCTTTATGGTGAGACCGGCTGCAGCACCTGCACCGGCTTTGAACGTGAAGGCACCTTTAAAGATAGACATTACAACACCTGGAAGTGCGGTAATATTCATCAGGATTACCACAAGTCCGCCAAAAATGTATAAGACAGCCATGACGGGTACGATTTTTTCAGCTGTATGAACCAGACGTTTGAAACCGCCGCTGATGACACAGGTCATGAGCAAAGCCAGGATAATTCCTGTTGCAAGTGGAGGAAGCGAGAATGCTTCCTGCACGACACTGGAAATCGTATTGGACTGAATCAATGTTGCTCCGGCATTCTGAACGAACAGAAGAACTGCTACCAGCGCTCCGATCCATTGTACTTTGAAACCATGTGCGATATAGTACATGGGACCTCCGGTGATCTCACCATTTTCAGTGTGACCGTGGTAACGGACACCCAGTGTAATTTCCGCAAATTTGGTAGCCATTCCGAGAAGAGCTGCAAACCACATCCAGAACAGGGCTCCCGGTCCTCCGGAAAGGATTGCGGTAGAAACACCAACGATATTTCCGCTTCCTACACAGTTTGCAATGGCAGTAAAAAGAGCCTGATTGGAAGAATATTTTCCGGATTCGGTCTTGGTGTCTTTGCTGTTTTTGAGTCCTTTAATGAAGTTTTTGAAAACATAAGGAAAAAATCGTATCTGAACAAAACCTGTCATGAAGGTATAATAGATACCCAGTCCAAGAAGCATGACAAGCATCCAGTCTTTCCAGAGAAAATCAGCAGCTGCTTTAAAAAAGGCTTCTATTGTATTCATGGCGTCACCTCTATTTTAGTAGATTACGTCCTTCAGCATCCGGTAAAATAAAATTCATCAGACCGGCCAGAGTGGGAGCAACATCAATCAGTCTGACATCATCAATATGTCCCTTCCGGATCCCCTCGCCTGTCAGCATGAAAGAAGCTCTCATTTCCGGGAAATTTTCATTATAGCCGTGCTGAGCTTTCTGAGTGAGTGTTGTACGGCAGTAATCTCCGATTACGTCATCGCGAAGTTCATATCCTTTTTCGGATACAAGTACATAGGCAGCCTCGGGGAATCCGCCGCGTTTCTCTGCTTCTTCGCCGGTGAGAACCTCCATGATACCGCTTTGCGGATCGGAAAGCAGCTGATCAACAACAGTCTTTAATGCAGCGGCAGCTTCTTTGCTGTGGACACCATTTACATGGGCACTTTCATCAAAACTTGCGAAATATGCGGACATAAAGAATGGCTTTTCAGAAATTACAGGCGCAATTTTATTGCGGAGCATCCAGAGGGCTGCTTTTCCTCTCTGTGCATCACCGGCATCCGTAAGGTCAAGTCCGCCTGCATACTGTCCGATTTCTTTTTCCATCTCCAGGATAATTCCCTGAGGCTTTGCAACTGCATCGATAAATCTGCTGTCAAGAGAAGAACCGTCCCACCAGAATTCAGGAGCGATGAAATCACCGTTGGCTCCGACGGAAGTAGGGAATGCAACACTGGCAGACCAGTACCCATTTTCCTTTGCTGCTTCCCAGAGGGTTTTTACTTCGGTGCTGACAAACCAGTGCCATGCGCCCAGGTGTTCGCCGGTTGGATCAAAAATACCGTTATTATATGTTTTGTGGGTTGCAGGATTGGTTCCTGTGATCATACTCTGATGACATGGATAGGTAAATGTAGGAAATACACTTTTCATTCCATCAGGTGCAGTTAATCCGTTTTCTACAAAATACTTTGTGATTGTTGGAAGATTCACGCCCAGTCGTTCCTGCTCAAATACAAATTCCGGTTTCAGTGCATCCACAGAAACCAGGAGAATGCTGGGATTATTATTTTTGTTAGCTGTCTGTAACATGATCTTTTTTGTTCCTTTCTTTGGAAATTACAACTTCTATTCCTGCCTGTTTCAGGGCTTTGATACATTCCCCGGATGCATGAGCATCGGTAATGACCATGGATATCTGTTCGATACCGCACATTCTTACGAGAGAAGTAACGCCTAATTTGGAACTGTCCGCGATTACAATAGCTTTGTCCGAAGCTTCCATCAGTTTGGACTGGACGATAAGATCATCTATCCGCTGATAGGTAAGCCCCCGTTCCGCTGATATTCCGCATGTGGTGAGAAAAAGAATATCAATATTTATATGGGAAAGAATCAGTGTTGCCATATCGGAAAGAAATGCCTGTTCTTCGGAGTTATATATGCCGCCGGTCAGGATAAGAGTAATACCCGGTGCATCGGCCAGTTCATTGGCTATTGTAAGTGAATTGGTAACAACTGTGAGAACACGGAATTTTTTTTGATTACTCTTGCCAGTTCCAGAGAAGTTGTTCCTGAATCCAATGCAATAGCCTGTCCTTCTGAGATATACTTTGCTGCTTCTATTGCTATCTCTTCTTTATATAAGGAATGTTCGGTTTTCCTTTGCTCAAAAGAGGTATACTTGATATCATTTTCACGGGGAACTTCAATTGCCATGGCTCCTCCGTGAATTCTTTTCAGCAATCCCCTCTTTTCAAGACTTTCCAGGTCCCTTCTTACAGTTTCACGGGAAGTCGACAATACATTACATAATGTGCTTGTTTTTACACTCCCGTTTTCCTCAAGAAGCTGCATAATTTCTTTGTGGCGCTGCTCGGATTTTTAGCTGCGATTCTGGTGGTTGACCGGATTTCGAAGAAGATTATGATTCCGGCATCCTTACTTGGAATTTGTATATGTGGTCTGTTTCTTTCCACATTCCCGTCGTACCCTGTTTTCCTGTTGATATATTGTTTGCTTGCGGTATTTGCGGACATGCTGTATTGGCCTACGATGCTGAAAACAGTTCGATTGCTGGGTAACGAGGATGAGCAGGGACGTATGTTTGGTATCCTGGAAGCAGGACGCGGACTTATGGATACAATTGTTGCATTCTGTGCATTAGGTATTTTCTCTGCTTTTGGAAGTAATGCAGCCGGTCTTCGTGCAGCGATCCTGTTTTACGCGATCGTACCTGGCGTGATCGCTATTATTGCATTTTTCCTGTTAGAGCCGGATAAAGCAGAAGATAAAGTTCAGGCAAGTGAAAGTGCCGGACAATCAGGGAAGAAAGATAACACTATTAAACGTGCTCTGAAAAATAAAAACATCTGGCTGGTATCCTTTAACGTTTTCTTTGTATATAGTGTATACTGCGGACTTACTTATTTTATTCCATTCCTGAAAGAAGCTTATGCGCTTCCGGCAGCTCTGGTTGGTGTGTATGGCATTATTAACCAGTATGCTTTAAAAATGCTGGGTGGACCAGTCGGTGGATTTATCACTGATAAAGTTCTTCATTCCGCTACAAAATACCTGAGAATCTGTTTCGTGATCGTAGCAGGAATCCTTATTGTTTTTGCATGCCTGCCTCATAAGAGTATGGGTATTGTTCTTGGTATGATCATTACTCTTACTATCAGTGCATTTGTTTTCAGTATGCGCGCAATTTTCTTTGCACCTATGGATGAAGTAAAAGTGCCGCGTGATATTACCGGTTCTGCAATGTCAATCGGTTCTTTTATCGGATACCTTCCTGGAGCATTTATGTATGCAGTTTACGGAGGGATTCTGGATAAATTTGAAGGACTTGCCGGTTACCGAATTGTATTTATCACAATGGCATGTTTATAAAGTAATTAATACTCAAAAAGCACCGGCAGCTATTGGTCCGTACAGTCAGGCTATGGTTCTGGACGATATTCTATTTACATCCGGTCAGATTCCCATTGATCCGGCAACTGGAGAGATTGCCGGAGAAGATATTACTGCACAGGCTGGTTAGGTAATGAAAAATATCGCTGCTATTCTGGAAGAAGCAGGAACAGGATTTGAGAAAGTAGTAAAAACAACCTGTTTTATCGCTGATATGGGTGACTTTTCAGCATTTAATGAAGTTTATGCAAAATACTTTACAGGGAAACCGGCACGTTCCTGTGTCGCTGTAAAAACATTACCGAAGAATGTGTTGTGTGAAGTGGAAATTATTGCTTCTTTGAAATAATTTTAGATCTTCTTATTTATATGATCAGAAATCAGGCAGTTAAGAGCGGAAACGTTTTTAATTGCCTGATTTTTTTGAAATTTTTTATCTGTTTATTTGATATCGTGAAAAATGTCGAAAAGTGTCGGACGAATTATGTTGATTTTTATTCATATATACACTACATTAAATATAAGCCTACTACCAGATATAGTATCAGTAAGCCGGGCTTTACAGGAAGAGAAACAAATTGTGTTTGGGGATGTACATTTAGGAGGAGATATGGTATGTACTTGTCAGAATTATTTTTAATGTCAGTGGAGCATGATATGTCAGTTGAGAATGTCAAAAAAGCGGTCTGCACATGCGATAGAGAAATGCGCAGACGAATGGAGAAATTTGAGAGCAAAGAAGACTGTGTTTCATATTTTTTTTATAAATCGGGTAAAAACAGAAGAATCAATGCCAGTGGGGAGGAAATTCTGGATTTTTGGGACGTGTATCGGGAATTTGATACGGAGACAGGCGCAAATACGGGAAATGATTGTGAACTTCTTAAGGTCTGCCGTATTATGCGCCAGATATTGAAAGAATATACTTATAAAAAGGTGATTCCCTTTAGCGGTGAGTAATGGTTAATGGATTTGCACCCTATATTGAGGAAATAATTTTTTTCAGGATTTTCTGAATTATTTTTTCATTAAGCGGAAGAAACAGACCCGCAACAGGACCGACACACCCTGCGCAGATAATTGTGCCGATTCCAACAATACCGCCCAGCAGAAAACCGGCAAGTACAAAAGAAACATCCACGACGATACGGACAATGCTGAATGGTTTGTGTGTTTTGTCGCTGATCGCAACAGCTACCAGATCATTGGGACCCGTTCCGGCATCGGATTTAATGACAATGGTCATACCGTAAGCCAGAATCACACAGCCAAGAGCAAGCATAAAAATCTTATATATCAGGGAGCAGTTTTCCGGGAACAGCGGGGACAGGAAAATGGTAAAGAAATCAATAATCGGTCCGCCGCAGATCATACAGAGAATGGTTCCTGCTTTGATATAACTTCTGTCTATGTATAAAAGTACGAGAATAATGATAAAACACAGCAAAATATGGATACGGCCATGGGTCAGCAAAGACCAGCCGGTAAGTCTGTTTGATGAACGATAAACACCCTGTACAAGAACGTTAAAAGGATCTGCACCGAGATCTGCAAGAAGAAACAGGGTGACACCAAAATGGGCAATGGTCAGTCCGATCAGCAGAATAATGATTCTCAGAGCGGTTTCTTTATAACTTCTTTTTGTCATAATAGTCTCCTTTATTATTTGAAAGAATAAGGTTGATTTACAGTGAGACACCCGGTAGGGGAGCTACCGGGTGTCTCGAGGGGAGTATAAATAATTAAATAAGGGGTTATGTAAAAAGAATTTTTGAAGGGTAAATTCTTTCTACATTTCAATTATAATATAAACTGGAAAAAAAAGCAATATAAATTCGTGAATAATCGGGCAAGTTTTTGGGATAATAGATTGTGTAATGAAAAAAAGCAGCATTTTTCACAAGAAATGCTGCCAAATTAATTGCATTAGGAGGAATTTTGATATGTCAAAAAATTACGAAAATGAAAACAAAACAGGCAGCAGTACCACCAGCAAATCATCCAATAAGAATGAGATGAATACCAGAAATGCACAGGACTCCGGCAAAAACAGCACAAAAAGCAGCTCCAGAAACAAAACCACAAATGCATATGATTCTGAGCAGAATGATTATTCCAGCAGATATTAATTCCTGACCAGTTACTCATATGCATTACTTCTCCCTTCTTCTATAGTATAAATACCAGGGGCTCCGGCTATGCAGAAACACATAGCCGGAGTTTTTTGCTGATTTTCCGGAAATTGTGTCCGGTTAGTCACGGCACTTAACTGTTTATCTGCTGATAAAAGATTTCCTGTCTCGCACCGGGGCTGTCTGCTTCATATGATATATAAAAAAGGAGTATTGTATGTTTCAGTTGGAGACTATTTCAGCGAAGATGCTGGACTACTATGTCGGGCGATCGGATGCTTTGATCATAGATCTGCGGGATCGGGAAGCCTACTGTGCGGGACATGTGCGCACGGCAGTCAGCGTGCCCTATGAAGAACTGGAAGAACACATTGATTTTCCCCAAAATAAAATCCTGGTATTTTACTGTGAACGCGGCGGAGCGAGTATGATGGCGGCAAAGCTGCTTACCAGAATGGGATACCGTACAAGGTCTGTGATTGGAGGTTTTGAAGCTTACCGCGGAAGAAATCTTGTAATTTCCCGGGAACCATGATAATGTAAATGTGATAACAATATGACAGCGATTGACTATTGACAGGAGAAAGAATATGAAATACATGTTTGCATCTGATATCCACGGTTCTGCATATTACTGCAGAAAAATGCTGGAAGCTTATAAAGAGGAAAAAGCAGAGCGTCTGGTGCTGCTGGGCGATCTGCTTTACCACGGTCCACGCAATGACCTTCCGAAGGAATATGCACCCAAGGAAGTCATCCCGATGCTCAATGAGAAAAAAAGAGAGATATACGCGGTGAGAGGCAACTGCGAGGCGGAAGTGGATCAGATGGTGCTGGATTTTCCAGTGCTTGCGGATTACTGCATTTTATCCATTGACGGCAGGACGCTTTATGCAACTCATGGACACGTATATAATCAGAATAATCTTCCGCCGATTCAGGAGGGGGATATCCTGATTCATGGCCATACACACGTGTTAAAGGCGGAGCAGATGGATGGATATGTCCTGCTGAATCCGGGATCTGTTTCTATTCCCAAAGAGGAAAATCCGCCTACATACGCTGTTTTGGAGAATGGACTTTTCCAGATTAAGGATTTTGACGGAAATGTTGTAAAAGAAATCCGGCTTTAGTGGATATTGTATTGGCTGTTAACAGAGAAAATAAACGATAAAGTGAGGATACCATGGAAAAATGGGAATTGATTGCACCCTGCCATTTTGGGCTGGAAGCGGTGCTGAAGCGTGAAATTACAGACCTTGGATATGAAATTACGAAGGTAGAGGACGGGAAGGTGACTTTTCTGGCGGACGCACAGGGAATTGCTGATGCCAACATTTTTCTGCGCACAACAGAGAGGATTCTTCTGAAGGTTGCAGAAGTAAAGGCAGAGACCTTTGAAGAGCTGTTTGACAAAACAAAAGCACTTCCCTGGGAGAAATTTATCCCCGTTGACGGCAAATTCTGGGTGGCAAAAGCGAACTCTGTGAAGAGTAAGCTTTTCAGCCCGTCTGATATCCAGTCAATTATGAAAAAAGCTATTGTAGAACGCCTGAAAGGCGTATACGGCATTTCCTGGTTTCAGGAGGACGGCGCCAGTTTTCCGATCCGTGTTGCTTTTATGAAGGATGTGGCTACGATCGGAATTGATACTTCAGGCATTTCTCTTCATAAGCGCGGATACCGGCAGATGACAGTAAAGGCGCCTATTACGGAGACACTGGCCTCGGCACTGATCATGCTGACTCCATGGAACAGGGAACGGATTCTGGTGGATCCTTTCTGCGGAAGCGGTACCTTTCCTATTGAGGCAGCTATGATGGCAGCAGATATTGCCCCGGGAATGAACCGGTCTTTTCTTGCTGAAGACTGGAAACATCTGGTTCCGCGCAAATGCTGGTATGATGCCATGGAAGATGCCCGGGACAGGGTTTTGCCGAATAGTGAAACTGATATTCAGGGATATGATATTGATGATGAAGCCCTGAAGGCTGCCCGTTCCAATGCAAAAATGGCCGGAGTGGAGAAACTGATCCATTTCCAGAGACGTCCTGTCAAGGAATTGCATCATCCGAAACCCTATGGATTTATTATCACGAATCCTCCTTATGGAGAACGTCTGGAAGAAAAAGCAGCTCTGCCGCAGCTTTACCGGGAAATCGGAGAGAGTTACCGGAATCTGGATAAATGGTCCATGTATCTGATCACTTCCTATGATAGAGCAGAGAATGATATCGGCAGGAAAGCAGACAAAAACCGTAAAATTTATAACGGCATGCTGAAAACTTATTACTATCAGTTTCTGGGTCCGCGTCCGCCGAAGAAAAAACAGGAAAAATAGAACAGGTTTTGCAGAAATAACTGTTGTGCATCAGGATACTTCCATATATAATATGTGTGACTGCAGATCGTGCAGACATGTAGAAAGAGAGGCTTTACAGCATGAAAAAAATCATATTTGCTACGGGCAATCAGGGAAAAATGAAAGAAATCAGAGAAATCCTTGCGGATCTGGATGCAGAGGTACTTTCCCTGAAAGACGCAGGCATTGAAGCAGATATAGTGGAAGATGGAAAGACCTTTGAAGAGAATGCCCAGATCAAGGCTAAGGCAATCTGTGAGATGACAGGAGAAATTGTACTGGCAGATGATTCGGGCCTTGAAATTGATTACCTGAACAAGGAACCGGGGATTTATTCTGCACGTTATATGGGGGAAGATACTTCTTACCGTATCAAAAATGCAAATCTGATCCGGCGTCTGGAAGGAGTGCCGGATGAACAGCGTACTGCCAGGTTTGTATGTGCGATAGCAGCGGCATTTCCGGACGGTGCTGTAAAAACAGTGAGGGGAACCATGGAAGGACGCATCGGATATGAAGAAAAGGGAGAAAACGGTTTTGGTTATGATCCGATTTTCTACCTTCCGGAATATGGCTGTACTTCAGCAGAGCTTTCCATGGAAGAGAAAAATAAGATCAGTCACAGGGGAAAGGCTCTTCGTGCGATAAAGGATGAACTGAGATGAAAGTGTTGATTGTTAGTGATACTCATGGAAGAGACGGCAATCTGGAAATTGTCGTGGCACAGGAAGCACCTTTTGATATGCTGATTCATTGCGGAGATGTGGAGGGCCGGGAATTCTTTATCCAGGCCCTCGTGGAATGTCCGTGCTATATCGTCTCCGGGAATAATGATTTCTTTTCCGACCTTCCCCGGGAGGAAGAAATTGTCCTGGAAGGAAAGAAGATTTTTGTGACTCATGGACATTATTATGGAGTATCCATGGATCTGAGCGGAGTTGTGGAAGAAGCGGCAGACCGGAACTGCCAGGCGGTATTTTTCGGCCATACCCATAAGCCGGTAATTATGGAAAAGGACGGGGTGCTTGCAATTAATCCGGGAAGTCTTGCCTACCCGAGACAGCGGGGCCAAAGACCCAGTTATGTGGTTCTTGACACGGATGATAAAGGTAATATGCAGGCGGAGATCTGTTACCTGTGATTTGGTCTGGGTTTTATCGTTGAAGAGTTTTTTGTAGAATCCTGTAAAAAAAGAAAAAATTAAAAATAAAAAGATAAAAAAAATTAAAAATAAGTGTTGACAATTCTGAAACGCTATAATATAATATGTCTTGCGTCAAGCGCCAGAAGAAAAATTGCATAGGAACAGCGGGGTGTGGCTCAGTTTGGCTAGAGCGCCTGGTTTGGGACCAGGAGGCCGCAGGTTCGAATCCTGTCACCCCGACTGCTGT